>DASQSS010000153.1:0-42776 GCA_035642255.1 Ktedonobacterales bacterium
AACGACTGACTCGCGGCGTGCTCTGCTGTGGTACACTCGCTTGCGCGCATCTGGCCTCCTTACAAGCTTGGTTGTTTGTTTCGCTTGTTAGGATACCGGATGCGTTTCGTTTTCACCCTCCTGACTTTGACACCGCCCTGAAGCGATGGGTTCCACCAATACCAGGGGTCACGGCTGGCTGAGCGGGCTGGCGGTTAAAACCACGCCTGTAGGCCGGGCAGGCCCTTCAGGCGCGAATTCATTCGCTGGCCACTCGCTACGACAAAGCGCGCTCCTCGTGACGGCGCGCGCAGGCGGAGTTTGACTCGGCGGCTGCCGTGTGATAGCATCCCCCAGGTACATGATACGACCTGCGGCGCCCACTGCCTCGCGCGCCCAGCTCGGAAAGGATTGAGTGAGATGGCTCCTTGCACACGCTGCGTAACTTCGACGCCCAGCATGACGGTATGGAGTCGCATCGAGGATGCCTGGCCAGCGGCATAAACGCTGAGCCAGATAGCCGCATCCTGACACTCTCGATCACGACCTGACCCATCCTCTTTGCGCGCTCCATACGCCTGGTCACCCTCAGGCGGGTCACGTCTGCCGCTGACCCCCTCGCGCTGGCGCTCCTCTGTTGCGCATCCTCACCCACACCCTCCGCGCCCGTGTATTGACGCGGGATGAGCGGTATGAGCTTGTTTGCGCCAATCGCCATCCGCGATTGCCTGAGAGCCACCTCGAGGAGCCTCTGTGCGTTCCATGAATTCGATCTCGAACGAACCGGCGGCAACGCCTATCGTAGACGCCATGCCCGATGCTATGCCTGACGCGATGCCCGAGACGCTGACGAGCAAAGCGGCGCCTGCCGCCCGGGCCGGGCATGCGCGCGCCAGGAAGTTCCTGTCCTACTACAAGCCCTATCTGGGCCTGTTTTTCGCGGACATGGCGTGCGCGCTCGTCGTCTCGGCGGTCTTGCTGCTGCTGCCGCTATGCGCGCAGTACATCACCAAGAACATCCTTGAGCGCAACGCCGCGCACGCCCTCAACCAGATCGCCCTGATGGGCGCGCTCATGGTTGGGTTGGTCGGCGTCCATACGTTGTGCAACATGTTCATCGATTTCCAGGGGCACGTGATGGGCGCCCGGATGGAGAGCGACATGCGCAGTGAGTTGTTTGAGCACTATCAGAAGCTCTCGTTCAGCTTCTTTGACGAGCAGCGAACAGGTGAATTGATGACCAGGATCACCAATGACACCTTCGCGCTCGCCGAGCTTTATCACCACGGGCCTGAGGATATCGTCGTGACGAGTTTGACGGTCACCGGCGCCTTCGTGATCTTGCTGCGGATCAATGTGGGGCTGACCCTGATCGTCTTTCTCTTCCTGCCCATCATGGCCGTGTTCGCGCTGTATTTCAATAAGCGGATGAACCACGCGCTGCGCAACAGCAAAGACAGAATCGGCGATATCAATGCGCAGGTTGAAGATGCGCTCGCCGGTATCCGCGTGGTGAAGTCCTTCACCAACGAAGATATCGAGAAGGGCAAGTTCGCCGTCGCAAACCGGCGCTTTCTCGCCAGCCGCCGCGATGGCTATTTGAGTGAGGCGTATTTCTCCGGCGGGCTGATCGCCTTCTCACAGCTCATCACCATTGCCGTCATCGTCTTTGGCGGCGTCGCCATCGTGCGCGCTTCCCTGGACCTGGCCGATCTGTTGACCTATCTGCTGTGCATCGGCATTCTCGTCGATCCCGTGCAGAAACTCGTCAACTTTGGCCGGCTCTATCAGGAAGGCGTCACTGGATTCCAGCGCTTCATGGAGATCCTGGAAGTCGCGCCCGATCTCCAGGACGCCGACGATGCGGTTGATCTGGCGGGTGTCGAGGGGCATATCGAGTTTCAGTCGGTCAGCTTCAGGTATCAGGAAGATCACAACTATGTTGTGAAGGACCTGTCGCTGGAGATTCAGGCTGGCGAATATGTTGCTCTGGTCGGCTCGTCCGGTGTCGGCAAGACGACGCTCTGCTCGCTGATTCCGAGGTTCTACGACGTCAGCGCGGGCCGCATTCTGCTCGATGGGCAGGATATTCGCGAGGTACGGCTGCGCTCGCTGCGCCAGAGTATCGGCATCGTCCAGCAGGAGGTCTATCTCTTCGCTGGAACCATCGCGGACAATCTCCGCTATGCGAAACCGGACGCCAGCAGGCAAGACCTCATCGAAGCGGCCAGGCGGGCGCACGCGCATGACTTCATCATGGCGCTGCCGAATGGCTACGACACGCATATCGGACAGCGCGGCGTAAAGCTCTCCGGTGGGCAGAAGCAGCGGTTGAGTATCGCGCGCGTCTTTCTCAAGAATCCCCCGATCATCATCCTCGATGAGGCGACGAGCGCGCTGGACAATGAGAGCGAAAAGGCTGTGCAGGATTCGCTGGAGGCGTTGGCCGCCAACCGCACCATGCTCGTCATCGCCCATCGACTCTCGACCATCCGCCATGCCCAGCGCATCGTCGTGCTCTCCGACACTGGCATCGCTGAGCAGGGCGCGCACGCGGAGCTGCTCGCGCTGAATGGCGTCTATGCGAACCTGTATAACATGCAGTCAACGCTGTGAGGCTAGCTGCGTAGGAGTTGTCAGGCGATGAGGACGCCCGCATCGCCTGACCTTCCTCCCATACGGAGTGAGGGTGAACCTTTGCGTCCGCGACACGATACAATGACAGCGCGCCCGGACTCTCGGCGCCGCGCTCTCGCTCGCTTCAGGAGGAATCTAGCCATGCCGCTCCCACGACGTCCCATCCTGCTGCTGCTCAACGGTGTCATCCATACGATGGACCCTGACCAGCCGCTCGTCTCAGCGCTGGCGATTGACCGCAGCTCCGGGCGCATCATCGCGGCGGGTGACGACAGCGACATGCGCTCGCTGGCAGGCTCCCTCACCGATACGCTCGACCTGCGGGGCCGCGTCGCGCTGCCCGGCTTCATCGACGCCCACACCCACCTGCTCGGCTATGCGCAGGGGCGAATCGAGGTCGAGCTGCGTGAGACGCGGTCAGAGGATGAAGCGGCGGCGCTGGTGAAAGCGCGCGCCGCGACCCAGGCGCCGGGAACATGGATCATCGGGCATAGCTGGGACAAGAACGCGTGGACGCCTGAGCGCTTCCCCACCAAAGCCTCGCTTGACGCCGCCGCGCCACAGCATCCAGTCGCGCTGGCCAGCCACGACTACCACAGCTTGTGGGTCAACTCCGAGGCGCTGCGCCGCGCTGGAATCGACGCCACCACCCTCGACCCTGGCTCCGGGCGCATCGAGCGCGACGGCGCAGGCGAGCCAACTGGCATGCTCTTCGAGAACGACGCGATGGAGCTGGCCGAGCGCGTCTTCACCCCACCCGACGAAGACACGCTGCTGACCGAGCTGCGCGCCGTCTTCGCCGAGCTGCGCTCGCGCGGCGTCACAGGTGTTCACAACATCGAGGGCGACCAGAGCCTGCGCCTGATGCAGCGGCTGCGCGCGGGGGGCGAGGTCGGCCCGCGCATCCTGCTCTACATCCCACGCCAGGCGCTGCCCGCCGCGCTCGGTCTGGGATTGGAGGCAGGCTTCGGCGACGACTTCCTGCGCTTCGCAGGCGTCAAGATCTTCATGGATGGCGCGCTCGGCTCGCAGACCGCCGCCATGCTCGATCCGTACGAGGGCGGCGCAGGGAGAGTGGGCCTGTTGACAACAGGCGAGGATGAGATCGAGCGACTGGTTCAGGAGGCCACGCAGGGTGGTGTTGGCATGGCGATTCACGCCATCGGCGACCGTGCGGTGAAGATCGCGCTCGATGGCATCGAGGCGGGCCGCCGCGCCGGAACGCTCCATGCCCAACGCATCCGTCTGGAGCATGTGCAGTTGGCGCGAATGGAGGATCTGCGGCGGATGGCGCGGCTGGGCATCGTCGCCTCGGTGCAGCCTTTCCACGCCGTCGTGGACCGCTACACCGCGGAGCGCTACTGGGGCGACCGCTATCGCCGCGCGTACGCGTACAACACGATGCGTGAGCTTGGCATCCCCATCGCGCTTGGCTCCGACACGCCGGTGGACACCTGCGACCCGCTACGCATCCTGCATGCGGCGATCAACCGCTACGATGACCGCACACCCGACGCGCCGCCGTGGCTACCCGACCAGGCGCTGACGCTGCGCCAGGCGCTCCACGCCTATACCGCCGGCGCCGCCTGGGCCGGAGGGCAGGAGGCGCACCAGGGGTCGTTGGCGCGGGGCAAGCTGGCTGACATCGTTGTGCTGGCCGAAGACCCCTTCGCCGTGCCACAGCAGCGCATCGCGGGCGCGCAGGTCGCCGCCACGCTCATCGGTGGGGAGCTTGTCCACGGGACGCTGGAGTAGCGGCAAGCGCCTGGCTCTGCGCTCTCGTATGTTGTGATTTCTGGCCAACCGCCATCGCGATTGAGCTCTTCGCGGCCGCCCTCAACTGGCCACAGCCCTATGAGGCGCTGCTGCGCTCGCGTGAGATGTGGACCGGGCTTCCCCCGATCTACGCGAAAGCGATTCTGATGGCGCTGCTCTAGGGGCCACGGCGCAAGCCTGCCTATCGCGTGACGCGCAAGTCTACGATCGCGCGCTGGTACTGGCGCGAGACGCTGCCACAGATGGCGCTCATCACTCTGCTCATCGGCTCGATGATCTACGGCTTCATCGCGCATCCAGAGCTTGCCGCGTTCAACATCGGTTCCGCCTACTGGGTGCTGTTCTACGTCGTCTTTCTGTCTGGCTTCGTGCGCAAAGGCTGGTATGGCGCCGGGCGCAAGGCGCGCGTGCGTGCGGCGCGCGCAGAGGTCGCCAACAGTGGCGCCCGCATGCGCTAGACCGCAGCCGACCAGACTGTGATCCACGCCACAACCGCCGTCCGCGCTGTTATATTCCTGACGCCGCGTGAGTCTTTACAGATGACACCACATGTGCACTGGATGCCCGATTCCTCATTGGCGACTGACGTGAAAGGCGCTTGAAGACATGCGTAGGAATCTCGCAAGGAACCTCGGCGTGGTAGGAACGGCGCTGCTCGCGCTGGCGCTCTCGGCCTGTGGAGGAACGACGACTACGCCGACGGGTGGGGCGGCGATCACAGCGCCGACGGCAACAGCCGCCGCAACGGCGACGACGCAGCCTACGGCTGACCCTACGAATCCGCCAGCTTCCTGCGGCCAGATGGCTGCTGGGACATACACGCGCATCGGCGATCTCGTCCTCACGAAAGTGGCCAAGGCGCTCGACTATCCCGACTGGACGATTCCGCCAGGCACGTCGAATCAGCCACTGAAGATTTCCCAGTCAGCAACGGGCAGCCCCGCGCCGGGGTCTGTAGAGGTTGCTTCGCATGGGACGACCGACGGCTACTTTGCCTTCATGGTCTGCAATGCTTCCGCCACACAAGCCCATACCCTCAAATCTGTCTCCGTCCGGGTTGCCAGTTTCGCAGCGTATTCTGGCCCACTCGCGGTCTGGGGTCCCTGCCAGGACGGAACCTATGACGCGCAGACGCAGACGGCGAGCGGTGGCGGATGTGGCGGCGGTTTCGGGACCAATGAATATCTCCAGGCTACCTTCCCGGCCAACGCGGGCGTCGGTGATATCGTCATCGCGCAGGTGTCCAGCACATCGCCTGCGGGGCCCAATGATCTCAATCCATTTCCGAAGCTACCCCTCACCATCGCGCCCGGACACAGCATCGGGATGGCCGCCACGCTCACGGTACCTACAACGCCGGGGTCCTACACCTTCGCGTTTGGCCTCGCCATTGATGCGACGTCCGCAGCCTACTTCTCCACATCCGCATCGGAGATCTACGCGCCGATCACGCAGCATTGGTCGGGGCAGAACTGCACAACCGCGACGATGAAGGCGCAGATTCCAGCGGCGAGCGCGCCCACCCAATATGTCTGCCCGCCCGCGTCGTAAGGTCGCCGAGCGCGGATCGCTGAGCCAGCCAGTCACACGCGAGGATGGTGATACACTGCACATCACCGTCCCCGCGGGCAGGCTTGGGGGCATCTTCTCCGCCTGCCCGCGTCATTGCGCCACACGCTGGAGGGATAGCTTGCCGATGGATACCACCGCTCTGTTCGCAGCCGCCCAAGCGCAGGTCGAGAGCTTCCTGAGCGACCTCGCGGAGCTTGTCGACATTGACTCGGGAACCTACACGCCTGAGGGCGTCGCACGGGTGGCGGACGCGCTACAAGGACGCTTCGAGGCGGCGGGCGCGCTGGTCGAGCGCGTCGCGGGAACGGAGTATGGCCCGCAACTCGTCGCGCGTTGGCCCGGCGCGGGCAAGGGACGCATCCTGCTGGTCGGCCATATGGATACCGTCTTCCCGGATGGCGAGGTCATGCGGCGCCCTTTCCGTATCGAAGATGGCCGCGCCTACGGTCCCGGTGTGATGGACATGAAGAGCGGGCTGCTCGTCGGACTCTATGCCGCGCGCCTCCTGCGTGGCGAGGCGCCATGGGCCGAGCTGGTCATGGTGTGCAATAGCGATGAGGAAATCGGCTCGCCGAGCAGCCACGATCTCATCGCGCATCTGGCCAGCGAAGCGGACGCCGTGCTGGTGCTGGAGCCGAATTCACGGGTGGACAAAGTCGTCATCGCGCGCAAAGGGGTCGCCACGTTTCGTCTCGACGTCACCGGACTCTCAGCGCATGCTGGCGTCGAGCCTGGCAAGGGACACAGCGCCATCATCGAGCTGTCGCACCGGATGATCGCCGTCCACGCGCTCAACGAGACCATGCCTGGCGTGACGCTGAATGTCGGCGTCGTTCACGGTGGTGAGCGCCCCAACATCGTCCCTGATCACGCCCACGCTCTAATTGATGTGCGCGCGCCTGACCCGGACAGTGTCGCGGCGGTCGAGGCCGCGCTGCGCCGTGTCGCGGATGCTGAGCCTATCATCGCGGGAACCGAGACGCGGCTCTCCGGCCGCTTCGCGCACCACCCCTTCACGCAGAGCGTCGCCAGCAAGCGGCTCTTTGGCCTTGCGGATTCGGTGGCGCGCGAACTTGGCTTCGCGCTTACAGGCGGGGCGACCGGTGGCGGATCAGACGGCAACACCGCCGCAGCCGTGGGCGCCGCCACTCTCGACGGACTCGGCCCGGTAGGCGGACACGCCCACAACCCCGGTGAGTACATCGAGATCGCCAGCATCGCTCCGCGCCTCGCGCTGGTCTGTGGCGTCATCGCGGGAGTGGGTGGCCTCGCTATTTGAGGCGTGAGCGCACGCTAAAGCGTCGTAGTGGCTGCACGGTCACTCAACGCTGGCAATAAGAATCCCCCCTCTCCCGCGCGGGAGAAGGGGGAGAATCGCCCGGCAGCGTGGCGGCGGCTACATGTAGCGCTCGTAGCGTGGGCCAGTGAAGAGCGTCTTCGCGCTGACAAAGGCGAGGATCATCAGACCAATCCAGGCGACGAACATGACGACACCGAGCAGCCAGCCGACGACGCCAAAGGCGAATCCTAAGACTCCGCCGACGACCCAGACGCTGCCCAGCGCGCCGCCCAGGAGCTTCACGATGAGGCCGAGGATGCCCAGGCCGCCAAAGATCAGCGTCGATTGCGCCGCATGCCGCCGCACCGTCTGGTTGCGCTGCTCAATCAGCAGGAACAGAATCCCAGTGAACCAGCCGCCCAGATAGGTGAGCACACGCTCCCAGCGCTCAGGAATGCCGAGCGTCGTCGGGGCCGAATAGTTGTTCTGATTGTAGTTGTACATGATGTTCGCGCTCTCCCCATTGGCGGCGGCCGCTGGCTCATTCCACTCGTTGGCGCCTTCTCGCCAGCCACCGCTATAGAGGATACGCGGCGCCCATCGGCGCGGTTGCGTCTGATGGGCGCCAGCGTCTGGAAACTTCCGCCGCCCACGACTCGAATCCGGCCCCGAATCCGGCCCCGAATCCGGCCCCGAATCCGGCAGCCCGCATGTGCTATCATGACATGCGAACACAAGCCGTCCCAGGCAGCGCTATGCTCTGTGGCGGGCGGCCAGCGTCCGGGGTGGTGAAGCTCACGCCCGTTCGGAGAGAGGAATCTGTATGGAGGGCCTGGCGCAGCGCGAGATGCTCTCGGCGCGTGTGCGTGCGATCAAGCCGTCGGGGATCCGCAAATTTTTCGACATCGCGGCGACCATGCCCGACGTCATCTCACTGGGCGTGGGCGAGCCTGATTTCGTCACGCCGGAGCATATCAGCCAGGCCGGCATCGCCGCCATCCAGCGACACGAGACGCACTACACCTCCAACTACGGCACGCTGGAGCTGCGCGAAGCCATCGCGGCGATGCTGCAGCGCCGCTACGGTGTCAGCTACGACCCGAAGAGCGAGATCATGGTGTCGGTTGGCGTCAGCGAGGGGATCGACGCCGCCATGCGCGCCATCATCGACCCGGGTGATGAGGTGCTGATTCCCGACCCCGGCTACGTCGCCTACGAGGCCGATGTGACGCTGGCGGGCGGCGTCGTCGTGCCGGTCGCCACGAAGGTCGAGGATGGGTTCGAGATCAAAGCGGCGGCCATCGAGGCGGCGCTGACGCCGCGCTCCAAGGTCATCCTGCTGGGCAACCCGAACAACCCCACGGGCGCCGTCATCGCGCGGGCTGAGCTGGAGAAGATCGCCGCGCTGGCTCAGGCGCGCGACCTGCTGATCATCAGCGACGAGGTCTATAGCCGCCTGGTCTACGGCGACGAGCACGTCTGCATCGCCGCGCTGCCGGGCATGCGTGAGCGTGTCGTGCTGGTGGATGGCTTCTCGAAGGCGTACGCGATGACGGGCTGGCGCGTCGGCTACGTCTGCGCGCCCAGGCGCCTGCTCGACGCGATTCTCAAGGTACATCAGTACGCCATCATGTGCGCCGCCACGATGAGCCAGGCCGCTGCGTTGGAGGCCATCCTGCATGGCGAGGACGACGTGCGCGCGATGGTAGCGAGCTATGATCAGCGGCGCAAGCTGATGGTGGCGGGCTTCAATAGCATCGGCCTGACCAGCCACGAGCCGCGTGGCGCGTTCTACGTCTTCCCGTCCATCGCCGCGACGGGCCTGACTTCCGATGAGTTCGCCGAGCGGCTGCTGGTCGAGGAGCAGGTGGCTGTGGTGCCAGGCACGGCCTTTGGCGCGGCGGGCGAGGGCTTCGTGCGCTGCACTTATTGCACCGCGCAAGACAAGCTCGAACAGGCCATCGAGCGCATGGGCCGCTTCGTGCGCGTCCACAGCCGCTAGCCGCACAGCCAGATACACGCGGCGATTACCCTGAGTTATTTGAGAAGGTGAATCCGCATGACCACCGCCGAAGCCAACGTGGCGACCGACTATGAGATTGTGATTGGGCTAGAGGTCCACTCGCAGCTGCTGACGGCGAGCAAGATGTTCTGCCGCTGCCCAGCGGACTATGCCAACGCGGCGCCCAATACCCACTGCTGTCCAATCTGCATGGGCTTCCCCGGCGTGCTGCCCGTCATCAACGAGCAGGCGGTGGACTACATGATCATGACGGCGCTTGCCCTGCACTGTCAGATTCCCGACTTCTCGAAGTTCGACCGCAAGAACTACTTCTATCCCGACCTGCCCAAGGGCTATCAGATCTCGCAATATGACCGTCCGCTCAGCCACGACGGCTACCTCACCGTCAACGTGCACGGCGTCGAGAAGCGTATCGGCATTACGCGCGTGCATCTGGAGGAGGACACCGGCCGCCTCGCCCACATCAGCGAGGATGGCGACACCTACAGCCTGGTGGACCTCAATCGCGCGGGCGTGCCGCTGATGGAGATCGTCAGCGAGCCAGATATGCGCAGCCCGGAAGAAGCGCGGCTCTACATGGAGAAGCTGCGCGCGATTCTGGTCTACCTCGGCGTGAGCTCCGGCAAGATGGAGGAGGCGGCGCTGCGCTGCGACGCGAACATCTCCGTGCGCCCGCGCGGTCAGGCGGAGTTTGGCGTCAAGACCGAGATCAAGAACATGAACTCATTCCGCGCCGTCGAGCGCGCGCTGACCTATGAGGCGCAGCGCCAGATCGAGGAGCTGAAGGCCGGGCGGCGCATCGTGCAGTCGACGCGCGGCTGGATTGAAGATCGCGGCGTCACCGTGCTGCAGCGCGTCAAAGAGAACTCCGACGACTACCGCTACTTCCCCGAGCCGGACCTGCCGCCATTGGTGGTGAGCCGCGAGTGGGTCGAGCGCCTGCGCGCGCAACTGCCTGAGCTGCCCGACGCGGCGCGTGAGCGCTTCGAGCGCGACTATGGCCTCTCCACCTACGACGCCGAGCAACTGACCTCCGAGCGCGCGGCGGCGGACTACTTTGAGGCGGCGGTGAAAGCTGGCAAGGCGACCGACACCCAGGCCCGCGCCAAGGCGGTAGCGAACTGGGCGCTGGGCGACCTGCGCCGACTGCTCAACGCCGCGAACCTCGATTTCGCGACGAGCAAGTTCACGCCTGCTAGCCTCGCTGAGTTGCTCGATCTGATGGACGCTGGAACGATCAGCGGCAAGCAGGCGAAGGACGTGCTGGAGAAGGCGTTCGCGGGCGGGGCATCGCCAAAAGCGGTGGTCGAGTCCGAGGGCATCTCGCAGCTCAGCGACACCAGCGAGCTGGAATCCATCGTCGATGCGATCATCGCTGAGAATCCGAAGGCGGTGGAAGACTTCCGCTCTGGCAAGGCTTCGGCGGTGCAATTCCTGATGGGGCAGGTGATGAAGCGCACGAAGGGCCGCGCGCGCCCCGATGTCGTGACTCCCTTGCTGCAGAGCAAGCTGAGCCAGGCCTGACCGAACAGAGACGCCCCGCTCTCGCTGGGATGGGAGATCGGGGGTGAATGGGCGACACGGATGCGAGGAGAAAGCGGCGATGCGCGACGATTCATCAGGCGAGGGGCAGCCACAACTCAGGCCCAATCTCTGGATGACGGCCCTGGAGCAATTTGAGGCGGCAGCTGATCGGCTGAACATCAATCCAAACGTGCGCGTGACGCTGCGCCAGCCAGAGCGTGAGCTGGCGGTCAACTTCCCCGTGCGGATGGATGATGGCCGGGTAGCGATGTTCACGGGCTACCGCGTGCAGCACAACAACGCGCGTGGCCCGGCCAAGGGCGGCATCCGCTATGATGAGTCGGTGACGCTTGACGGCATGCGTGCGATGGCGATGTGGATGACCTGGAAGTGCGCCGTCGTCAACATCCCCTTCGGTGGGGCCAAGGGCGGCGTGATCGTCAACCCGCGCGCGCTCAGCGAGCATGAGCTGGAGCGCCTCACGCGCCGCTTCGCCACCGAAATCTCGCTGCTCGTCGGCCCCAATAGCGACATCCCTGGCCCTGATGTTGGGACCGACGCGCGTGTGATGGCCTGGATGATGGATACCTATTCGATGCACCAGGGCTACTCTGTGCCAGCCGTCGTGACCGGCAAACCATTGGCCATTGGTGGCAGCGAGGGACGCAACGAGGCGGCGGCCAAGAGCGTGATGATGGTGCTGCGTCGCGCGGCGGCGGACGCCGACATCACACTGCGCAACGCCGCTGTGGCCATCCAGGGCTTTGGCGCGGTTGGCGGCATCACGGCGGAATATCTGCAGGAGGAGGGCGCGCGCGTGGTCGCGGTGAGCGATTGCGGCGGTGGCGTCTATGATCCCACCGGGCTAGATATCGGGGCGCTGCATCAGCACAAACGCGAGACCGGTTCCGTGCGCGGCTTCGCGGGCGCGCAGGCGCTGAGCGCCGCCGAGACGCTGGAGGTCGCCTGCGATGTGCTGATTCCCGCCGCCATCGAGAATCAGCTGACCATCGCCAACGCTGAGCGCGTGCAGGCGCGGCTGATCGTGGAGGCGGCGAACGGCCCGACGACGCCAGAGGCTGACGCGGCGCTGCGGGCGCGCGGCATCCGCATCGTGCCAGACATCCTCGCGAACGCGGGTGGCGTGGTGGTCAGCTACTTCGAGTGGGTGCAGGACCTCCAGAGCTTCTTCTGGGACGAACGCGAAATCGACGAGAAGCTCAACCGCGTCCTCGACCACGCCTACACTGATGTGCTGCGCATGGCGCACGACCACGACGTAGACCTGCGCATGGCGGCGCAGATGCTCGCCATCCAGCGCATCGCCGACTCGACCGACGTGCGCGGCATCTATCCGTAAGCGGTGTGGTTCAGCGGTCTAGCGATTTAACAGAGCGCCAGCGGTTTCAACCGCTGGCCAATTGTCGTCGCGCTCCGTGTCTGTCTCACACTGCTACTACAGCTCGGCTACAGCTCGGCGCGCAGCTCCTGGGTGGCGGCGACCATGCGCTTCAGCTTCTCCAGCGCGACCTCGCGGGGGAGCAGGCGCAGGCCGCAGTCGGGCGAGACCCAGAGCCGCTCTGGCGGGATGTGGGCCATCGTCGCGCGGATGCGCTCGCGGATGACCTCGACTGACTCGACCTCGGCGCTGGCTGTATCAACGCAGCCCGCGCTGACCTTCGAGCCAGAGAAGTCCAGCTGCTCGTCGTCGAACGCGGCGGCGTTGGGGATGCGCGTGTTCTCGACGTCATAGACGGCGAAGTTGAGCAGCAGCAGATCATTAGCGAACTCACGCACATCGCCGCAGACATGCAGGATGGGCAGCATCGCGGTCGCGGCGAACTCGCGCAGCGCATCGGTCGCCAGCTCCATCGGGACCAGTCCGCCGAGCGCCTGGGGCAGCAGCGGCTCATCCACCTGGGTGACACGCGCGCCAGCCGCCACCAGCGCCGCCAGCTCGCGTCCCAGTATCTCCGTCAGTCGCAGAATCAGCGCGGGGTCGTGCGGCGCGTTGTAGGGCGCCTCGGGCGCGATCCGCAGCGAGAGCGCCAGGGTGATTGGCCCGGTGACGATGCCCTTGACCTCAGCGCGACGGTTGGCCAGTGTGCGGGCCAGCGCGAAGTCGGCCGCGAGGATGGGTGAGCCGGGGAAGTCGAGCGCGTCAACGACCTCCCACATGCCGTCATCGCGCCGCTCGATGCCCGGGATGCGCGCAGCGAAGACCTCGATCATGTCGCCGCGTGGCTGCCCATCGCTGATGACATCCACTCCCGCGATAAGCTGATCTTCGACGGCGCGCTCGATGGCTTTCCGGGTGGGCAGCCCGTCAGTAGGATAGCTGCCCACGACCGATGTGAGCAATGGTTGCCGCCTGATATTGGGCATGGGTCCGGCTGGTCCTCTCCTGAAGTACGCAACGCTCTCGGCGCGGCTACGAACGATGCGCGTCTACCGCCTGGGAGCGCTGAATGGGTATCCCTCACACCGGATTGTATCTCATACCCATCTTCGAGCAAGGTATCAGGAGCCATCACCGACGGCTTCATCCGCCCATGTTCTCTTGTTAAAACAGTGACATCTGCTGCGGGCCGGGGCCTTCGTCACGCGTGGCGTCGCCGGGAGTAAGCTTGCCCTCGGCCTTCAGGCGGCGCGCCTCGGCCAGCGCGGCGGGCAGCGCACGGGTGAAGTCGGCGACGATGACATCGTGCAGCTCTTCGCGGTGCAGTCCCGCCGCTGGATTGTACATCGCCAGCAGGATGCGTCCATGATGCTGGCGCGCCTGCCCATGCTGGCTGGTGATGCGCGCATTGGGCAGGAACCAGGAGAGCGCGGCGCGCCCCAGCGGCACGAGCACGAGCGGGTTGACGGCGGCGATCTCGCGGGCGAGGTAGCCCGAGCAAGCGGCGACCTCATCGGGGCGCAGCTCACGACTGTCTCTGGGGTGGTGCTTGACCACGTTGGTCAGGTAGACCTGTTCGCGGCTCAGTCCCGCCGCCGCCAGCAGTTCATCGAGGAAGGCGCCAGAAGGGCCAGAGAATGGCCTGCCGCTGCGATCATCGTAGGCGCTGGGCGCCTCGCCGATCAGCATCACCTCAGTCTGGGTCGCGCCAGCGCCTGGAACCCCGTTCTTCGCGCCAATATGCAGATCGCAGCGTGTGCAGACGCGCACCTCCGCCGCCACCTGCGCCAGGGCGTCCTGCGTCGTCTCATCGTAATTCATGCCGCTCATCGTCGTTGCTCGCCTCCCGCTCTCCGCTCTACATTCCGCTGCGCAAGCGGCATACCGGAGACGCTGAGAGCGCTGAGAGCGCTGATGACGACCAGCCGCTAGCCGCGCCGACCGCCAAGCCGTGCGCGGATGATGCCGCCCAGCATGCGAATCTCCTGCACACCGAGCAGCGAGACGAGCGCGAAGTAGAGCAGCGCCGCCGGAACGCCAGCTCCCAGGACGGTCAGCGCCTGCCCACGCAGCGAGTCGAGCGTAAAGAGCGTTGGCTGCCACTGCGGCAGCACGATCAGCAGCCCCCAGATTACCGTGCCCATGAGCGCCGAGGCCAGCGCGATGCGCCAGAGTCCTGCCCACAGCTCGCGCATGCCCAGATTGCCGATGGTGATGGTCAGCAGCACGAACAGGATGATCGCGTGGCCGGAGTTGAGTGTCGCGTTGGCGAGGGCGAGCGCGGGCATGCCAATCGTTGGCGTGAACGGCACGGCCACCAGCGCCCACAGCCCGATGGCGACGATGCCCACGACCACCGGAACGATCGTGTTCTTGCGCGCGTAGAAGGCGGCGATGAGCAGCTGGTCGAGCGCGAGGAAGGGCAGTTGATAGGCGTAGTTTTGCAGCGCCAGCGCGTTCATGTAGGTGCAGCCCGTGTGACAGGCGCCGTGCTGGAAGAGCAGCGCCACCACTGGCGTGCGAAGCGCGATCAGCCCAACCATCGCGGGGGTCATGAGCAGCAGCCCCAGCCGGAAGCCGAGCGCCAGCGTGCGCTTGAAGCCTGCCGTGTCGCCCGCGTTGGCCGCCGCCGTCAGCGGAGGCAGCACGGCGAACGAGAGCGCCGCCGCGACGAGTCCAGTCGGGAACTGCACCAGCGTCGTCGCGCTCTGCAAGGCCGTGATATTGCGGCTGGCGTCGCCGGGCGCCAGACCGTTGAGGATGAGCTCGACATTCTGCTGGGCCAGACTGAGCAGTAGTCCCGCCGCGATGGGGATGTAGAGCCGCGCGATCTGGCGCACCGCGGGATGCCTAATGTTGAAGGCGGGGCGCCAGGTCACCTGCGAGCGGCGTAGCCCTGGCAGGATCAGCGCCGCCTCACCCGCCGCGCCGATGACGAAGCCAGCGGCCAGGCCCACCGCGCCGGTCGTTTGCAGCATATCCAGCGCGCCGCCACTCTGATGGCCGAAGATGACGCCGACGGGCAATCCGAGCCGCGCGCCCGCCAGGAACAGCGTGATGACGCCAATCGCGATCACCCCGACATGCTGGATGAAGGTGGCGAAAGCGGGATACACGACATCTTTGAGCGCGTAGAGCAGCGCGGAGCCGACGGCGTAGAGTCCCAGGCCAAAGAGGCCGAATGCGGTGATGCGGATGAAGCTGGCAGTTAACTGCTGGTCGGCGACCGTGGAATGCTTGAGGTACAGTGTCGCCAGCCACGGCGCCAGGAAGAACAGCGCGACGACCGCTCCGGCCATGAGCAGCGTCACCAGCGTCGCCACGGTGCTGTAGATGCGCCGTAGCTCCTGGCGCTTCTCCGGCGAAGAGAAGTCCACGAAAGTGGGGATGAGCGCGCCACTGACCGAGCCGCCGACGAGCAGATCACTGAGCTGCTGGATGGGACGCAGCGCGATGATGAACGCGCCGCTGGCCGCGCCATAGAAGAGGATGTTGATCGTCTCGATGCGCGCCATGCCCAGCACGCTGCTGAGGAGCTGTCCCAGCATGATGAGCGCCGCCGCCGAGACGATGCGCCGATGCTGGCCCGTGCTCTGCGCCTGTGCGCCTGACACTGCGCCTGACTCATCCACCGGGATGACGTGCGCGCCTTCACCGGGCAGCGCGGGATCGCCCAGCAGCACTGCCTCGCCCTGCGTCGCGACATCCGGCGCCGCTGGCAGGGCTGGCTCCATCGCCTGCGCGTGGGTCTCATCGCCCTCAGGCGTTGTGAATGATTGCACCGGCGCGGTCCTCTCCGTCAGTCAGTCAGTCAGTCGAGAGTCATCTTGTCAGTTCAGGCGGATGGAAGCCGCGCAACTACGGGCCTGCGCGGCCCAACAGCCATCCGGGTTCCCAGCCTGCGTAGGCTGGCTTTACATCGGCCCGCAGACCAGCCGTTCGTCGCGGCGCACGATGACTCGATCACGTTGTTCTATAACGTCATCACCGCGACCTCACTCCGGCGTCTGGCCTGGCGCATAACGGCTGATGATGCGTTCGATCAGCTCGGTAGTGCTGTGGCCGGGCAGGTAGGCCAGCAGCGCCAGCGAGCCACCGTAGCTTGCCACCACGCTTGCCTCTGGCAGACGCTCCACCAGGCCGCCCAGCGCCGCCAGCCGCTCATCCGCTGGTGGTTGGCCCGTCGCCAGCCGCTGCAGGTCCGCTGGCCCGACGAGATAGTCGTGATCGCGCTCGCTGGGATTCACCGCGGCGTAATCACCACCTTTGACGTAGATGGCTGGCCGCAGGGCGGTGATGGTTTCTCCGGCGGTATCTTCGTCGAAGATGGTCACATAGTCAACCATTGTTAACGCCGCGAGCATGGCCGCGCGCTCCTCCTGCGGAATCAGCGGGCGCGATGGGCCCTTGAGCCGCCGCGTCGAGGCGTCGCTGTTCACGCCGACGACGAGCAGGTCGCCCAGCGCCCGCGCCCGTGCGAGCAATTGAATATGCCCGATATGCAGCAGATCATAGACGCCGTTGGTAAAGACGCAGCGCGCTCCTGAAGCCTGTCGCTCCGCGATGATCGGGGCAAGGCGCTCACGCGGCAGCACGCGCTGATCAATCGGCGGCATGGCTGGCGGCGTGGATGGCGGCATGGCTGGCGGCGTAGAGGATGACATAGGCGGCGTCACTCGGTGATCTTGGCGTTGATCGCCGCCGCCAGCTCAGCGGGCGTGTTGGTGGCGCATCCCACGCGCTGCACGACCAGGCCAGCGGCCAGATTAGCGAGAATCGCGGCGTCGCGGAAGCGCGTCGTCTGCGGCGCGCCAACGGATGCGGTGATGGCCAGCGTGAAGGTGGCCGCGACGGTATCGCCCGCGCCGGTAGGATCGGCGATCTCCGTGCGATTCGACGCGGGCAGGTGAAACGGCTCGCCGTCGCGGGTAAAGAGGCTCATTCCCTGGCTGCCGCGCGTGATCAACACAGCCTCGGCGCTGGTCATCTCCAGCAGACGGGCGCCCGCGCGGTTGAGCGAGGGGCCGTCAGTGATCTCCCAGCCAAGCGTCGCCTCCGCCTCGGGCTGGTTTGGCGTGAGCGCCGTCACGCGCTGGAACCGCGCTAGATCGCCATGCGAATCAGCCACGACGATCTTGCCCTGGCGCGCGGCCTGGGGAAGCGCAGCCTGGAGCACATCGGGATTGATCACGCCGTTCTCGTAGTCGGAGATCATCACGGCGTCAACCAGGGGAATGGTGTCGCGCAGGTAGGTCGTGATGCCCTGCTTCGTCTCGGCCTCCAGCTCAGACGTGTCGATCTGGTCAATGCGAACGATCTGCTGTTGCACGAGCTGCGAATCACCCGCCAGGACGCGTGTCTTGGTCGAAGTGGGGCGCCCCGGCTCGGTGAGCAGACCCTCCATATGGACGCCGAGCGTGGTCAACTGGGAGCGCAGCCGCTTGCCCGACTCGTCAGCGCCAATGACGCCCGCCAGATAGACCTCCGCGCCGAGCGTGCGCGCGTTGACAGCGGGATTGAGCGCCCCGCCCGGCGCCACGTTGTAGCCCTGCCGCCGCAGCACCAGCACAGGCGCTTCGCGTGAGATGCGATACGGCGCGCCGAAGATGTATTCATCAGCGACCATGTCACCTAGCACCAGCGCGCGTATGCCGGCGAACTGGTCTACAAGCGCCAGCAGTCGTTCCCGGTCCGTCATGCCCCACATGCCTCTATGTCGATCAGTAGTGCGCATTCGCGATCTGCCATTAGTTCGCGCGCGCCGTGCCAGCCTGAGCGGTCGGCGTTAGGTCGCGCATGGCTAGGATACCAGCATCTCGCCGTTGTGTCAGCCACACGTGTGCCGTCGCACGTCCCGCCACCAGCGCGAACTGCGGCAGAGCCAGCATACGACGCCAACGCCACGGTTGTCGCGCCAGCCGATAGAGCCACTCCAGCCCGACAGCGCGCATCCAGGAGGGAGCGCGTGGGGTGCGGCCCGCGAGCATGTCCAGCGCGCCGCCGATCCCCAGCGCGACGACGCCCGGCAGCGCTGGCAGGTTGCGCGTGATCCACATCTCCTGCGCAGGTGCGCCATACGCTACCAGCGCGAGCCGAGCCCCCGATGCGCCGATGCGCTCGGTCGCCTCAGCGTCGTCGCGGGGCTGAGGCGAGCCATCCCAGCAGCCCGCGACATGCAGCCCCGGGAACCGTTGGATGAGCGCCCGCGCCGCCGCTTGCGCCACGCCTGGACCGGCGCCGAGCAGAAAGATCGGATAGCCTTCCGCAGCGGCGCGCTCGGCCAGCGCCAGCGCCAGATCAACGCCGGTGACGCGCTCGGGAATGCGTCCTCCCGCCAGCCGCAGCGCCCACACGACACCGACGCCATCAGCGGTGACGAGGCGCGCCGCACGGATGATCCGCGCCAGGCCGGCGTCACGCCGCGCACGCATGACCAGCTCCGGATTGAGTGTCACGACATGCGCCCGCTGCCCCTGCGCGATGAGGTCGCAAATGCGCCGCGCCGTCTCATCGAGCGAGAGCGCGTCGACTGGCAGGGACAGCGAGCGCGCCGTGGCAGGTAGACTGGCGGGCTGCGGCCGGGAGTGTGGCGCGCCGGCGACGGGCGCCGCATCTGTTCGCCCTGGCGTAGCTGACGTAAGCGGCTCCTCTGCGCTGGTCGCCGCTCACTGGTTGAGCAGCGGAGTAATCGCGTCCACACGCCAGCCGGTGGCCTCGCGCACGAACGTGAACCTGGCGGGCAGCGTGAAGGCGCTCGGCGCGGCGCCACTCGTTCCCGCGACGCTGACCGTCAGTGTCGCGTCTACAGTCGCTTGCTGGTCAGCGCTGTTCACGCTGTAGGTCTTCAGGTCAGGCGAGCAGCCGCTCAGGGTCAGGGTCGAGCCAAAGGCGCGGGCAAAGGTCGTGGCGGCGCCCTGTTCCTTCTGGTACGGGGTAGAGAGCAATGCGTATGCCTGATCGTAGGCATGTTCAGCGAACGCCTTGCAGAGCGCCTGTTCGGTGGAGAGCGGCCCCAGATCGACACCCTGCAGCGGAGAGGAGAGCGCCGCGATGTGCCATCCGACGGCGTCGCGGGTCAGCGCGATTTGGCCACTCGCGGCATGCTTGCGGCTGATCTGGGCGTTGAAGATGAGCGAACGCGGCGAGCGCAGGAAGGAGAGCGGCGACAGGCTCTCTGTTGGCGAGCCGGAACACTGCGTCACAGGCCCCTCGATGGTGTCGCGCGCGCTCGCGTCGGCCAGATACTGCGCCTCGCTCTCCTGCGCTTGCGCGCTCGACGCGAGCAGGCTATAGGCCGCGTGGTAGTCGTCGCGCTTGATCGCGGCGCAGTAGCTCGCCATGACTTTCTGCGGGGCCGCCGCCAGTGACGACGCGTAGGCGTAAAGCCCAGCAGCGCCCGCCAGCAGCAGCGCGCTGACGAACAACGTCAGACCCAGCCGCCACGCCACTGAGAGGCGCTTGCGCTCCGGCCCCTCCTGCTGTGGTGGCGCGGCGGGCGGAGCCACGCTGCTCGTGTCGGCGGCAGACGGCGTGACAGGCGTTATAGCAGGCGGCGTGGCGGGTGGGGTCGTAGCGACAGGTGGTGGCGGCGCGGTGAAGCGCTGTGTGGGCGCGTCAGCGGCTTCGAGACGTGGCGCGGGAGCAAATGTCGCATCGGGCTGCCGTAGCTGGGCCGGCGACTCGGGCGCGCCAGTCGCTGGCGCCGCGCTGACGCGCATGGTCTGCGCGTCGCTGATGGATGGAGTGGATGGGATGGATGGGGCGGCGCTGACGCGCATGGTTGGCTCATCGCTGATGGTGGGCGCAGGCTCTTCCCAGGGGACTGCGGCGGCTTGCCAGGGATTATGCGCTGGCTGCTGCGGCTGCGGCTGCGGCGCGTTGTACAACGCTGGGTACTGGTCTGGGAACGGCTCTGGCTGCGGGGCGTTCCACTGGCTCCAGGACTCGGCGTTCCAGGGGTCGCGCGGCGGCTGCGCTCCTGCCTCAGCAGGTTGTCCAGATGTCTGTGGGCGCGCGTTCGCCTGGTTCGGTTCTGGATCGGGTGGCCAGAGTGGCGCTCGCTGAACATCCTGGTCTCGCTCGTCGCCCATATCGCTCGTTCTCCTGCCGTGTCCGCCTGGTGGCGCGGCGCTTCCAGCGTCCGCTCGGCCTTTCGCCTGCTCTGCTCAGGCAGACTCCGTGCATTGTACCGCAAATGCCTTCATCCTCTAGAGACGGCCCAGCCCGGTTGGGGTATCCCCGCGTGCGGCGAATGTGTGCGAATGTGTGCGGCCGCTTGCCAGAATGGCTATCGTGTCTCGGCTGGCGCCCATCCTGCTAAGAGAGAGCGTACCTGTCGTTTCTATCGATGGCAGGGAGGATGTGACGCGAGTGGCAAGCCGCATGGCATCAGGATTTCATCGGACTTTGAGGCCATTTGTCTTATGGAAACCTTAGAGGTCTTGCCACGTATACTATAATGGCGTGACTGAGGTGGATGAGCGGTTGGGCGCGCGAAATAGATGCGAGCGCCCAACAAAAATCGTGAATCATCTGCTACAATCACTGTCAACGACGAAATGTCGCCGGTCTGGTACCGGCTTGACTTTGATACATTTCGGACGTCACATTCGCGGAAGGGTGTCTGCCATGATGGCAGCGCCACCCAGAGCCACCGTTGGGCGCGGCGCGCCAGACGAGACAACACGGCTGTGACGCGCCGAGGAGGACAACTTCGTGGATACACTTGAGCGGTCAATGCTCACTCAGAGCGGCGCCGTCAAAGTGAACGGCGATCAGGACAATGCGCCTGAGGCCGATGTGCTTCCCCTGGATGAGCAGGGCCAAACCACAAAACAGCGAAATGTCATGGTCGCGCTGACCGACACGGCCATTGATCGTGAGGCGATTGCGGTCGCCTGCAAGGCCGCGCGCAAACATGCTGGCGAGGTCTACGGTGTGTATGGCATCGTGGTTCCGTTCCGTCTGGCGCTCGATGACGCCATGACTGACCAGACCGCGGCGGCCAACCATGCGCTTGACGAGGCCAAGGCGGTCGCCGATCAGATGAAAGTGCGCCTGGATACTGAAATCATCCACACGCGCCACTTCGGCCAGTCGCTGATTCAGGAAGCGCAGGACCATGACTGCGCGCTGATCGTGCTGGGCGTTTCCTATCAACTGGGCGTCAACGGCCAATTCTCGCTCAGCGAGACAGCGGACTACGTGCTGCGCAACGCGCCGAGCCGTATCTGGCTGGTGCGCGGCCCATGCCCGCAGATCATGTCAAAGGCTGCCCAGCAGGCGACGCAGCAGCCGCAGCAGAGGCAGAACAACGAGCTGAGTCGCGTCTAATTCGCCGCTCGTTCTGCTCGTGCCGTCGCAGGTTCTATCCCCGGGCCGCTCCTTATGAGATGAGGAGCGGCCCTTCGTCGTGCTTCGTCGTGCGTGCGCCTCGATATGTCCAGTCATGGATATGTCCAGTCATGCCCACCGCGATTGACAACGGGCAAGCGATAGTGTTAGGCTCGCGTGGCGCCGTAGGCGGCTTGCGCACGTCGGCGGATACGACGCTCGCGCGGTGAGAAGCGTGGCAGGACGCCAACGAGAAACGAGCACAAGCTATGGCCAGTACGACGTTTTACAGCCCTGATCTGCGAGCCTATTTTCAGTCGAAGCGCGCCGGACTGGACGCTCAGCTGGTGGCGCGCATCGTCGCATTCATCGAGGCGACCGAAACGTCGCTGGATTGCGCGATCTACGATCTCAGGCATCCTGAGATTCTGGCGGCGCTCGCCAAGCTAGCCCAGCGGCATGGCATCCGTCTGCGTATCGCGTTCGATGGCGGTGGTGAGCGTAATGGCGGCGCCTCAGGCGATCCTAAGCCCAGTGGGACCGCACAGGCGATCCGCGAGGCGGGACTGAGCGGCCACGCCACAGCCATTCACGAGCACGGTCGCCACTTGATGCATGATAAGTTCATGGCGCGCGACGGGCGGGCTGTCTGGGTCGGCTCGGCGAATATGACGGTGGGCGGCCTGGATCTGCAAGATAACAACTGTCTGGAGATCATGTCTCCCGAGCTGGCGAAGATCTATACGGCGACGTTCGAGGAGTTGATCAGTCCCGCGCACCAGCACGAAGAGCATGGCCCTGGACGCCGCTCCACCGCTGACCACCCGTCGCCCGCGCCTGTGGCCGTCACAGTCGGCGGCGCGTGGATCACACCCTACTTCGCGCCAGCGGCGGGCGAGAGCATCGAGCAGGCGCTGATCGAAGCGATGCATAAGGCCCGGCGCATTCGCATCCTCGCCTTCCTCATCGGCGATCCGGGCATTCTGGAGGCGCTCGCGCCCTTCGCTTCGAACCACAGCTTCGACATTCGCGGCATCTATGATCCGCATGGCATGCAGGATGTGACGCGCTCCACGCAGCACGGCGGCCACGAGGACCACGCTGGTCGCACCGGCAAAAGCCCGCACGCCGCGCTGAGTGACGGGAGCCTCTGGTTTCTGCATGACCCCCGCTTTATCGCCGCTCCCACGCATGGGTTCGCGCCTGGTCGCGAGCAGGACTTCATGCACAACAAGGTGATCGTCATCGATGATCGCCTGGTCTTCACGGGTAGTTACAACTTCTCCGAGAATGCTGAGGCCAATGACGAGACGCTGCTTGCCATAGAGTCACCCGCGCTGGCTGCCGCATACACCGCCTACTTCGATACGCTCGCGGAGACGTACGCTCACGCCGCGACGCGTGAGCCAGTCGCGGTCGCCGCCGGAGCCGGAGCTGTGGCACTGTCCGCTGCGTCGTCCGCTGCGTCGTCGGGCGCCGCTCCATCCGCTGACGACATGGTGGCGCAGCTTCGCCAGGAGTATGCGCGCGGCGCGGAGGAGGCTTCGTCCGAGCCGAAGTCGAAGGGTGGGCGGCGCGCCGTCCGTCACGCTCCGCACGCTCCCCCAACCACGCCAGCCACGGCAGCGCGGCGGCCCGTGCGACCGGCGCATCCCGCACATCCCGCACGCTCCAAGCGCTCGCGATCACAACTCGATCGCGTGATCGCGCTGGTGGTGGCGCTGATCGTCCTGACGGCGCTGGCGCTGGTCGCATTCAGCGCGCTGGCGCTCAATGGTGTACTTCTCGCGCCGTTCGCGCACTGATTACGTGACTACGCGGCATATCTCTGCCGCGCGTCGCTCTTGCGTGGCTCGCGTGGCTCGCTTGTCCGCTGGGTCGCGCCTGCCGCGCGCTTACCGGCTGCCACGCGCCGCCCAGGCGCGCGCCATCAGCGAGATCGAACCATCGGGAGCCGTAGGCAAAGTCGCGCGGATGCGCTCGCGGACGGCTGCCCGTCGCTCCGTGTCAAGCGCCATCAGGTAGCTCGGCGCCGCGCCCTGCCCACCGAGAAAGGGTTTCCAGTAGTCGTCGAAGGTGCGGAAGTTGGTGGCGATGTCGATTGCGCGCGTGGTCACGTCGCGCAGATTCGCCGCAGCGAAGAGGCGTTCGAGCGCCTCGGGATGACACACTGGGAAGCGCGAGCCCTCATCCAGCTCACGCGCCATTGGATTCACCGCAGCGGCCGCATCCCAAAAGTAGCGCATGAACTGCATCTCGCCCGCATAGTCCCAGACATACACCGCGACGGTTCCCCCAGAGCGCGTCGCCCGCGCCATCTCGTCGACGGCGCGGGCCGGATCTGGCACGAAATTGAGGACGAGGCCACTGACGACGGCGTCGTAGGCGTCTGACTCGACTGGCAAAGCCTGCGCGTCGCCAGCCAGAAAGGCCGTGCGGGGATCGGTGATCGTTGCGCGCGCATACGCAAGGAAGCCCTCAGCAGGATCAACACTCGTCACGGCGTCTGGCTGTGCGACATCCAGGATTGTTTGCGTGAGCGCGCCGGAGCCACAGCCTACGTCCAGCCACCGTTTCGCCGATGAGACCGCCAGCCAGGTGATGAACTCACGCGCGACGAGCCGACTCCAGCGACCGACGTATGACTCATAATTCGCGCCGCTGCTCCATGTCTCGGCAACCATGTGTAGCGCCTTTCGTGTCGTCTAGTCCGTTCGCGTGAGGGTGTGAAGTTCAACAGGTCGTTGATGTGACGCGGTGTATTCCGATGGGCGCCAGCATCAATGGGCTTGTGGACATCATAACAGCCAATGGGACGAGTCGAAGCGGCCACGCGACGAGCGCGACGCGAGTGAGCATCCGCGCAATCTGGAACAGCCAGAAGGCTCAGGCGCTCGTTCCCTTCACTCTTTGTGGAGGCCGTGAAGCTCGTGCTTGGGGTCGCGCTCCATCAGGCTCGACACCGCTTCACGCACCGGTTTGCCCTCGAAAAGCACCCGCGCGATCTGCTCGGTGATGGGCAGCTCGACGCCCAGATTGGCGGCTAGCTCCAGCGCGGCGCGCGTGGTCGTGACGCCCTCGGTCACCGTCTTGCGCTCGGCCAGCGCCTGCTCCAGCGACTTGCCTGCCGCTAGCTCCAGACCGAGCGTGCGGTTACGCGAGAGTGGGCTGGCGCAGGTCGCGATCAGGTCGCCGAGGCCCGCCAGCCCAGCCAGCGTGAGCGGGTTGGCGCCAGCGGCCAGCGCCAGCCGCGACATCTCCGCCAGGCCGCGCGTCATGAAGGTAGCTTTGGCGTTGTCGCCGTAGCCCAGCCCGTCATTCACACCGACGCCAAGCGCGATGATGTTCTTCAGCGCGCCGCCAAGCTCGACACCGACGATATCATTGCTTGTGTAGACGCGGAAAGTGGGCGTCGAGAGCGCCTCACGCACGCGGTTGGCGGCGCTGGGATCAGCGGAGGCGACGACCGAGCCTGTCGGCAGTCCCTGCGCGACTTCGCGGGCGAGGTTAGGTCCACTGAGCGCGCCAATCCGTGTCGCGGCGGGAAGCTCCTGCGCGAGAATCTGCGTCATGCGCAGGTGCGCGCCTAGCTCCAGCCCTTTGCTGGCGCTGACGACGGTGGTTCCGGGCGCCAGTAGCGGCGCGAGCAGCCGCGCATGCTCGCGCATCCGCTGGGAAGGCGTCACCAGCAGGATGATGTCACGCCCGCGTACGGCGTCGGCGAGGTCGCTGGTGACACGCAGGCGCGTTGGCAAGTGAAAGCCAGGCAGAAATGCGCGATTTTCGCGCTCGCGCTCGATCTCCGCCACGCGCTCAGGACGATGCTCCCACAGGATGACATCCGCGCCCGGGGCTTCTGTCTGTTGCCCCTGCGCCACCAGCCGCGCCAGCGTCGTGCCCCATGCGCCTGTGCCGAGAACCGCCACTCCTGTCATCGCCGCTCACCTTCGCGCTGTGTTGAGACGCACGCCGCGCCTCCACTACTCTCGCATACCCTCAATCTTATCGGGATCATGCCCGCCGTGGATTCCATTCTAGCAGGCGCGGCGTCTGGCGCACAGGGGAAGCGGCAGCGATCAGTCGCGCGGCTTCTCGGCCACGACCCAGAGGAAGGTGATAGGCGCGCCGTCTTCGTCGGCAGTCTCCTCGCGGGCGCTGAGGATGCGCAAGCCAGACTCCTCCACCAGTCGGCGGTTGGTGGCCGTGTCCCAGTGGCTGAAGAACATCGGCGCGCCGAGCCAGTCGTCTTCCACCTCGCCAGGGTTGTCGCGCGCTCCCATCGCCGCCACTAGCAGACCGTCGGGACGCAGCCAGCCCGCGATGCGCTCCAGCAGCGCGGCGTGCTCGCCGCGTGGCACATGGATCAGCGAAAAGAACGCCGCGATGCCGTCGAAGCTCTGCGGCGGGAAGGTGACAGATACCATATCGGCATGTACAAACGTCGCGTTGGGAACGTCGCGCTGTGCGAATGCTAGCTGAGCCGCTGAGATGTCCACCCCAATGACGCTGAAGCGCTCGGCGAGCAGCCTGGTGGTAGGGATACCCTGCCCGCAGCCAAGCTCCAGCACACGCGCGCCTTCGGGTAGACGGTCGAGCAGTTCGTGGACATAGCGCAAGCGCTCATCCTGACGAATGGCCGCCGCCCAGGCCGCGTGCCGCTCGGCCACGCGGTCGTAGCCCTGCTCCACGATGCGCTTGGCGGCGGCCGCGTCTGGGGAATCGGTCGGGCCAGCCGTCAGGCCAGCGTCCGACAGCTGGCCCGCGCCGTCTACTTCGCCCATCGGAGCTGCGGCAAGACCCGCCGCCCAACCGCCTCGATGAACGCAGCCTGGTTGCGTCCGACGTTGTGCAGGTAGACCTCATCGAAGCCCAGATCGATGAAATGCTGGACGTGCGCCGTGAGCGCATCCAGGTCGGGCGAGATGAAGACGCGACCCGTGTAGTGCTCGGGGCGGACGAGCTTGGCCATCGCCTCGAAGTCTTCGGGATTGCGGATGTCGGCCTTGGGGTAGTTCATGCCACCATTGGGCCACTCGCGTACGGCCTGCTCGGTTGCCGCATCGACGTTCTCGGCCCACGAGACGTGTAGCTGCATGATGCGCGGCATCGTCGCGGGGTCTTTGCCCGCCTCACGCGCGCCCTTCTCGAAGCGCGCCATCAGGTTGTGAATCTTCTCGTCGGCGGCGCCCACAGTGATGATGCCGTCGGCGGTGCGTCCGGTGCGCTCGCTCATAACTGGGCCAGAGGTAGCGATGTAGATCGGCGGCGGCGTGGCGGGCAGCGTGTAGAGCTTCGCGCTCTCCAGCGTGACATGCTCGCCGCGATACTTCACGACTTTGCCCGAGAAGAGCTGGCGAATCACCTCGACCGACTCGCCCAGCAGATTGAGCCGCGCGGGCGCTTCCGGCCAATACTTGCCAACGATATGCTCGTTGAGCGCCTCGCCTGCGCCGATGCCCAGCCAGAAGCGACCCGGGAACATCGCGGCGAGGGTCGCCGACGCCTGCGCCAGAATCGCGGGATGGTAGCGGAAGCCCGGCGCAGTGACGCCGGGACCGAAGCGCACATGCTGCGTGGTGGCGCCGAGCGCGCCCATCCACGCCCAGACGAAGCCCGCCTGGCCCTGTGAGGGCGTCCACGGGTGGAAGTGGTCGGAGGCCATGATCGAGCCGAAGCCCGCATCTTCCGCCTGACGCGAGAATGTCAGCAGCTCCGTCGGGCTGAACTGCTCGAACATCGCGGCGTATCCCAGAGTACCCAACGTGATGACTCCTTACGGCTATTTCTTCTTCAGGCGAGCAAGCTGCGCCTTCAGCTCAGTCACCTGCGGCAGTCCTGGCGAGAGCTTGTCGAGAATCTCGATCTCGCGGGTCGCCTCGCGAACGCGCTCCAGCGCGACATAACAGGCGGCAAGCGCCAGACGATATTGCAGCGATCCTGGCTCAAGCTGGCTCGCCATCTCCAGCAGTGGGCGCGCCTTCTCGTAGTCGCGGCGTGACAGGTAGAGTGTGCCGAGGGTGTAGTGCGCCAGATCGTCGCCCGGGTCGTGGCGAATGGCTTCCTCGAAGGCGATGATAGCGTCTTCGTGCTGATGCAGCGCCTCGTAGATCGCGCCCATGCGGGTGAAGAGCCGCGGCGTGGAAGGCTCGATGCGGGCGGCCTCGCGCAACGCCTGTAGCGCCTCGCGCATGATCGGCTGTCGCTCCTCGTCGTTGAGCGGCTTCGGCGCATCGAGGTTGTCATCGGTCGCCTGGCCCATCAGCGTCTCAGCGAGATCGATGTAGAGCGTCGCGATAGAGCTATCCAGCGCAATGGCCTGGCGCAGACGCTGTTCCGCCTGGTTGTAGTGGCCCTGGCGCGCGAGCAGTTCACCCAGTCCCTGCAGGCGCTGCGGTGTTGGGGCCTCTTCGCTGACGGCGGTGAGGGTCGCGGTGGCGCGACCAAGCCAGGTAGCCGCCATCTCCTGCTGGCCAAGCTGCGCGCTCTGCTCAGCGATGAGATATTGCTCGACGCCCAGCTCGAAGCGCACGTCCACATCGTCGCCGAAGCGGCCAACCATACGCTCCAGGATGGCTGCGGCGCGCTCATGCGAGCTGAGCGCGCGTGCGTCGTTGAGCGTGCTCCGGCTGAGGTTCTCGTCCAGCGGCAGACGCGCCGAAAGGGCGTCGCTGTAGTGCATCGCGGCGGTGAGATCACCCGTTACCTCGCGCAGGACGTCAGCCGTCTGCGGCGAATTGGGATCCTGCGGCGCACCCTGGGCGGCTTTCTCCGCGCGCTGACGCAGCTCCTCGATACGTTTGGTCAGCTCTTCGACGGGCAGGCCCTGCGCCTGAGCGCCTTCATCGCGCTGGCGAGCGATCAGCCACAGGTTGGTCGTGGCGTCACGCTGCATGCTGTAGCCGGTCCAGAACCAGTGGCGACCAGAGCTTTTGCTGACCAGTGTTCCCATTGGCAGCTCTTCGAGCTGTCCACCAAGGGGACTATCTTCCAGCGTCAGCGACCAGAACGCCTCCAGCTCGCGCTTGACGCCCGCGTTGATGCGGCCGGGAGCGGCGCCTGGCGTCCATAGGACACTGGCGCGCTGCTCCTGCTCACGGATGAGGGTGAGCCGCAGCGCCGCGGGATGCGCCTCATCGGCCCACTTGCGCCGGAGCGCGATGTATTCGGCGCGGCTCTGGCGCACGCGCGTGGGGTGGTCATTGGCCAGTAGGTCATACGCCAGGCCGTAGTCGCCGAAGCTCCACGCGCCGAGCCAGTTGGCTACTGTCTCATCTGGGCCGAGGTTGAAGTCGCACAGCGGACGGTCGCCCTCCCGCGCGAAACGCTCCTCCTCACGCCGCAGCTCCTCGCCCTGGTCGTCGTCCGCTGGCTCGGCGAGCAGACGCTCTTCGATCTGCGGACGGTAGCGCGAGAAGTCGCCACCCGGCTCGGTCCCGCGCCAGGTGTTGACATCGAGCGCCTGCGCGACGAGGCCGCGCGCCTGCGCCCAGCCAATCTTAACCGGCGCGGGCAAATCTTTGCCGTGCAGCGGATCGATCAGTTGGCGCTGGATTTCGCGCCGCGCCATCGTGTCGCTGATCTCGAAGTCGCGCACGCCCGCCTGCCAGTAGTCGAGCAGGAAGAGGTAGGCGCGCAGCAGGTCGGGGTCAGAACCTTCGCGCCAGAGGACGAGCAGGTTGACCTCGCCCGATTCGCGAGTATGCGTCGCCCACGCCTCGGCGAAGACGGGCTTGCGTGGCCCGCGCGCCGCAGGCGCCTCAGCCGCGGCGGTTATGGCGGGAGCGGCTGGCTCAGGCGCGGCTGCGGTGGCGATGGTCAGCGAGGGTCTGGCGCCCGATGATCGCAGGCGCACCCCGGCGCGACGCGCCTCGCGGGCCACCTCGTGGCGGGTGTCGAGCTCGCCAAGCGCCAGGGCGACCTCGGCGGCGGCGGTCGCGCCAGCGCCACGCACATCGCCAAGCCGTTCCGCGTAGGCCCGAGCGACCGCTTCATCGTCACCGATCGCCTGCTCCAGACGCGCGACCTGCGCGGCGCGATCAGCGCTCGCCTCGCGCAGTGACTGCGCCAGCGCGGTTGTCTGTTCCAACAGCGCCTCAATCTGAGTGCGCTGAGTCTGTGTGAGGTTACTCGATGCGCCGCGCCCCTGTTGTCCCTGCTGTTGTCCCTGCTGTTGTCCCTGCCGGTCGCCACCAGCCATAGCGATATCGCTCCTTCAGCGGGGCCACGCCCGTTGCTGCGCCAGCTCCACGCGAAGAAGGCGCCATTACGGCGCCTCTCATCCTGGGCTGGAATGTCATTTTCAGCGTCTCTGAGGGATTGTAGCACGCAGGAGGCGCACCCGAGCGAGGCGCGTCTGGGCAAACGCTTCGCCGATCAGGACTCAGGACTCGAAGAGCAGGCGATCTAGGCCACGAACTAGCCCGGTCGTCTGGATTACTTTGCGCGCCGCGAGCAGCGTGCCCGCGACATACGGCCCTGCCCCGCTGCCCGCGTCGTGCCTGATCGTCAGGCGCTCATCGGGCAGACCAAATATCGCCTCGAAGGCGATGACATATCCTGGCAAGCGAACGGAGTGTACCTGCGTGTTCTCGATCGTCGCTCCACGCGACGCCGTTGGCCCATGAATCTGGTCGATGGGAACCGCGAGATGCGGCTTGGCCACCTGCGCGAGCTCTTCAGCCAGCTCACGCACGGTTCCGCTGGGAGCGTCGATCTTGTCAGCGTGCGCGTAATCAATCAGCTCCCAGGATGGCGCGTAGGTCGCGGCGATCAGCGCAAAATGCTTTGCCAGCGCAGCCGTGATCGAGAAATTTCCCGCCGCGATGACCCCTAAGCCATTCTGTCTGGCCGCCCGGTCAATCTCGTCATAGTCTGCCGCGGTCAGCCCTGAGGCGCCGATGACGACCCGGACGCCCTGCGCCAGCGCGGCCAGCGTATGCGCTTTCACCGATTCGTGACTGGTGTAGTCGATCAGCACATCGGTCGGCGCCCGCAGCGCCTCACTCAGGTCGCCCGCGAGCGTCACTCCCGTCGGCGCTAGCCCGAGCGCCTCGCCGATATCAGAGCCTGCCCGCTTACGTGCGACGGCTCCTGTCAGGGAAAATTCGGTGGATGCCAGAATCTGGCGCGCTATTGCGGAGCCAGTCCAGCCGGTAGCTCCCGCGACGCAGACACGAATGGTCATACGCTCCGCGCTCCCTCATCAGCCTTCGCCCTCAGCCTTCGCCCTCAGCCTTCGCCGCTGCGTACTGTGTGTCTGGCGCGTTCAGGCGCCCGCGTCAGCGCTGATGTAGGCGACGAACTCACCGAGCGCGTCGGCAGCGGCGGAGGCCACCCGCGCGTCGTTGTCGGGGAGTGTCTGGGCGAGCGCTAGCGCATCGTCGAGCGCGGCCCGCGTGAGGGCAAGCTGCTCGCGCAGCGCTTCGATCGCTCGCTCTCGCGCGCCGGAGCGTTCGAGGATGTCGAGCGCCTGCGTGATCTGCTCATCCTTGGCGGGACCTGGTCGGAAGTAGATGCGGGCCAGCGCCGCGTGGTCCTGCGGGTTAGCGTGTTCGAGCGCGTGGATGACAGGCAGGCTCATCTTCTTGCGGCGCACATCGCCCGCCGCTGACTTGCCCAGCTCCTGCGCCTGCCAGATGCCCAGCAGGTCGTCGCGAATCTGAAAGGCCAGCCCCAGCGCCTGCCCAAATGCGCCAAGACGCTCGCCCAGCGCTTCATCGTCTGGCGCGCCAATGCGACCACCCAGCTCTGTCGCGCAACGCATCAGCGCGGCGGTCTTGCGCGCGATCATATCGAGATACATCGCTACGGTGACATCGCGGCGCGCCTCGAAGCTCATGTCGAGATGCTGCCCTTCGCACAGCTCCAGGCAGACAGCATCCACCTGTTCGGCGAGGCGCAGGGTCAGCGCCGCATCTACGCCACGTCGCGCCAGCCCCAGCAGCTGCATGCGCGCCAGCGCGAAGAGCGCATCGCCCGTGTTGATGGCCTGCGGCTGCCCCCAGATTCGCCAGAGGGTCGGACGGTGGTGGCGCGATTCGTCGCCATCTTCGATGTCGTCGTGGATGAGCGAGAAGTTGTGGATCAGCTCGACAGCGACTGCGGCTGGCAGCGCACGCTCGACCGCCGCCTCGCCACCAGCCAGTTCAGCGGCCAGAAGCGTCAATGTGGGGCGCAGCAGTTTGCCGCGATTGCCCTGGCTGGGCGCGAATGTGGCGTCGCGCCAGCCGAGGTGATAGTCCATCTGGCCATAGAGTGAGGCGCGTAGCTCCTTGGTCACTGCGGCGTGTGTCGTCGTCTGCGCTGACGCCGCGATCGCCGCGCGCATGCCCTGCTCGATGAGCGCCCGGCGGCGGTCGAGCACAGCGGCGATGTCAGTTGATTGCAGAGCCTTCTTGCCGAGGGTCACGACTGTCTCTCTCTCATGTACTCCTCGCGCGCCGCCTGGACGCGCGCTTGATGGCCGACGCCAGGAACCAGTGCGTCAGCCGAGCGTGATCTGCGCAACGATGGCTATTGTCGCGATCAAGACGACCGCGCCCGCCAGCCACCAACCCGCGCCGATCAGGCCGCCGAAGACGCGCAGCCGCGAGCAGGTGGGGCAGTAGCGCCTGGTCATATGATAGCGGTGACTGCGCACGCCATCACGTCGGATGACCACATCTTCCTGCTGGTGCGCGGCATGTTTGGCATCGCAGACATAGCGATGACAACCCGCACATATATGGCCATCAATATAATGCGCAAAGACAGCGGTTGACCACTGCTGGGGCTTCACGGGATCGCCGCAGATATAGCAGTTCATCTGCTCTGCCCGTTGGCTCGCACGCGTCGCGCAGGGCTGGTGCGCGTCGAGCGGAAAGTGATCGAGGCAGAGGCTGCGGTGGCAGCTCGGGCATTTTCCTGATGACTGGATGCCACACTCGGCGCATGAGGGTATTGGATAGATGTCGGCCTGGACCATAGCTCGTCACTCCTTCGCCATCCTGAGGGTCGCTTGCCGAGTATAGCAATCGCAACATGCCTGGTCAATCCGCCTGGGCCGCCCGTCCGCATGCATGCCTGCTCGCAGGTGGGCTGGATGTGCTACAGTGCGTGCGTCGCGCGCGTGCTGTTTGGCTCCATGTCACTCACGCTCGCTCGCCTGCCTCAGCGCCCAGCAAGGAGTACGCCAGATGCCCAGTGATCCCGCTCAATCGGCGCAGTCCGACCGGCCAGCCGTCGTGCTGCTCTCCGGCGGACTCGATTCATCCACCGCGCTCGCCATCGCCGTCGAGCAGGGATTCACACCGCATGCCATCTCGTTTCGTTACGGTCAGCGCCACAGCCGTGAGCTTGCGGCGGCGCAGGCGGTGGGTCGCCACTTCGGTGTGCGCGACCATCGCGTGATCGACATTGACCTGCGCGCATTCGGTGGCAGCGCGCTGACCTCCGACGAGATCGCCGTGCCGCACGAGCGCTCGACCGACGAGATGGGCCAGGGCATCCCGGTGACGTACGTGCCGGGGCGCAATCTGATCTTCCTCTCGCTCGCCACCGCTTTCGCCGAGGTCATCGGCGCAAACGACGTCTTCCTGGGCATAAATGTCTACGACTACTCAGGATACCCCGATTGCCGCCCGGAGTTTCTGGAGTCTTTCCAGCGCACAGCAAACCTGGCGACGAAGGCGGGTACAGAGGACGGGCGCACACTCCAGTATCACGCGCCGCTCATCCAGATGACCAAGGCGGAAATCGTGCGCGAGGGGACGCGGCTGGGCGTGCCGTGGGAGCTGACGTGGAGTTGCTATGAGGGCGGTGACGAGGCCTGCGGGACCTGCGATAGCTGCCTGCTGCGGCTCAAAGGGTTTGCCGAGGCGGGCCTGAGCGATCCGCTGCCCTATCGTCAGCGATAACGAAGCGATAACGACGTGTAGCATGTTGGCTGGTCGCGACCAGACATGGCGGCGACCCTGTTGGATTAGTTGGATCAACGGAGGACATCGCGAGAATGGCCCAGGGAACCTTTGGCACAGCGATCAATTGCATTGACGGTCGGGCGCAGGAGCCTGTGGCGGCGTGGGTCAGGGACCAGGCGCACGTAGACTTTGTGGATACCGTGACCGTGCCCGGCGCCGACAACGCCCTGACGCAGATGGCGCCTGATCGCCTGGCGCAGATGCGCGAGATGGTCGCCATCTCCGTGAACGCGCACGGCTCGCAGATCATCGCCATCGCGGGGCACTTCGGCTGCGCGGCCTTTCCGGCGGAGCGCGCTGAGCACGAAGCGGCCATCCGCAATGCCGTCAGCATCGTGCAGGGCTGGGGGCTGCCCGTGCGCGTCGTCGGCCTATGGGTCAACGATCAGTGGCAGGTCGAGGTCGTCGGGTAGGCAGGCTCGTGCGCAACGGTATGCGCGACAGTATGCGCGACATTAGGGACAGCGTGGTGGGCGCGGCGCCATCCCTCATCGCCACCCTTGCGGGCGTTCGCGGCGCGTGGTACGCTTGCGCTAACAACCATAGTGTGTCAGGGCGATGAGCGAGGATAGTACGCGTCGCGTCCCCTCCAGAGAGTCGGCGGCTGGTGCGAGCCGACGTGTGATGCGCGCGGAAGCTCCCTCGTGAGCCGCGTCGGTGAGCCGTCTCCGAGATCGTAGATCGAGCGGGCGAGGTAGCTGACGCTGGGAACTCCCGTTACAGAGTCGGGGCGTGTTGGCGCCCTCTGAGGCCGCGACCGCGAGGCCGCGACGAAGCAAGGTGGTACCGCGAATGCCGCACGCGCGCCGTTCGCCCTTGTCAGGGTGGATGGCGCTTTTTACTGCGCGCGAGCCCGTGTCTGTCAGTGTCCTCCACCCGCCTCTGCCGTTTCCAGGTCTTTAGCGGATGTGCGCTCAACGAGAGGATGTGCAGGACATGGCGCGAACACACACACCGAGGCGGCCCGCACGCGCGCCAGCCGCCGACGTTACCACCGATACCGAGGGCGCGACCAGACGCAAGCGTAATCACTCCACAGGCGCCAGGCCGGACGCCAGGCCGAGCGCCAGGCCGGACGCAGGCAAGGCGCGGCCGCCGCGCTACGACTTCGCCGCGTTCGAGCAACGCTGGCGGGCGGAGTGGGAGGCGCGCGGAATCTACCGCGTCAATCTGGATGACGCCCCCCGCCCGTTCTACAACCTGATGATGTTCCCCTACCCCTCCGCCGAGGGGCTGCATGTCGGCAACGTCTACGCCTATGTCGGCTCGGACATCCAGGGACGGCTGATGGCGATGCGCGGCTACGACGTCTTTGAGCCGATGGGCTTCGACGCGTTTGGCATCCACAGCGAAAACTTCGCCATCAAGCGCGGCGTGCATCCTGCCGAGCTGACGGCGCACAACGTCGAGCGCTTCCGCGAAGAACAGCTCAAGCGCATCGGAAACCGCTTCGACTGGTCGCACGAGGTCAACACGACCGACCCCGCCTATTATCGCTGGACACAATGGATTTTCATTCAGCTCTTCAAGATGGGGCTGGCGGAGCGCAAGACGGGCATCGTCAACTGGTGTCCGAATGACAAGACCGTGCTGGCTGATGAGCAGGTCATTGACGGCCACTGCGAGCGCTGCGGCGCGCTGGTCGAGCGGCGCGACCTGCCGCACTGGGCGCTGCGCATCACCGCCTACGCTGATCGCCTGCTGAACAATCTGGATACGCTGGACTGGTCCGAGCGCGTCAAGGCCGCCCAGCGCCACTGGATCGGTCGCTCCACCGGGGTCGAGTTTGCGTTGGCGATCGCGGGGTATCCTGACGCGCGGGTCGAGGTGTTTACGACGCGACCCGATACCGTCTTCGGCGTCACCTTCGTCGTGCTGGCGCCAGAGCATCCGCTGGCGGAGCGCATCGCCACGCCTGAGCGCCGCGACGCCATCGCCGCCTACCGCGCGGGAGCCGCGACACGGCGCGCCGAGCGCGAGCAGGCGCGAGACGCCAACTCCGGCGGCTCGCCAGCGGAGGATGCGGCGCCCGCGGGAGTCTTCACGGGGACCTACGCCATTCACCCGATTACGGGTGAGCAGATTCCCATCTGGGTTGCCGACTACGTGCTGATCGGCTATGGCTCTGGCGCCATCATGGCCGTGCCAGCCCATGACGAGCGCGACTGGCTCTTCGCTCATACGATGGGCCTGCCAGTCCGCTTCGTCGTGCGTCCGGATGGACAGACGAGCGAGAGCGCTGCGAGCGAGAGCGCCGCTCCCGGTGCGCCGTACATAGGCGAGGGCGCGCTGGCGCTCTCCGGCGAGTTCACCGGCCAGTCCTCTCATGAGGCGCGTGACGCCATCACCGCGTGGTTCGAGGCGCGCCAGATCGGACGACGCATTACGCGCTATCACCTGCGCGATTGGCTGATCAGCCGCCAGCGCTACTGGGGTCCGCCAATTCCCATCATTTACTGTCCTGACCACGGCGCCGTCGCCGTCCCGGATGACCAGCTGCCTGTGCGCCTGCCCGACCTGGAAAACTACCAGCCACAGGGTACAGGGGACTCACCATTGGCGCGCGTCGCGAGCTTCGTCAACACCACCTGCCCGGTCTGCGGTAAACCAGCCACGCGCGATACCGATGTGATGGACAACTTCCTGGATTCATCCTGGTACTACCTGCGCTATCCCTCCAGCGACGACGACGCCCGCGCCTGGAATCCGGAGCGCACGCGCAAGTGGCTGCCGGTCGATCTGTATGTCGGCGGCGCGGAGCACAGTGTGCTGCATCTGCTCTATGCGCGCTTCATCGTCATGGCCATACATGACGCGGGCCTGCTCGACTTCGAAGAGCCGTTCAAGCGGTTCCGCGCCCACGGCATGATTACACTGAACGGCGCGAAGATCAGCAAATCGAAGGGTAATGTCGTCAACCCCGACGACTATATCACCGCGTATGGCGCCGACGCGCTGCGCATCTACCTGATGTTCATGGGACCCTATGAGCTGGGCGGCGACTTCAGTGACCGGGGCATCGCGGGCGTCGTGCGCTTCCTGGAGCGTGTCTGGCGTATCGGAGTCGAGCGCGGGTCCACCCTGAGCGACGCCGCGCCATCGGTTGAGGCGCGCCGCGCGCTGCATCAGGCGATACGTAAGGTCAGCGACGACACCGCCGCATTCAAGTACAACACCGCCATCGCCGAGCTGATGCGCTATTCTGGGGACCTGGAGACGCGCGACGCCATCACCCGCGAGGAGGCGCAGACTCTGCTGCGGCTGCTGGCGCCCTATGCGCCCTATATCACTGAGGAGCTGTGGCGGCAGGTCGGCGGCGCGGGCTTCATCCACCAGCATCCCTGGCCCGAGGCGGATGACGCAGCCATGCGCGCGGAGACGGCCACCGTCATCGCGCAGGTGAATGGCAAGCTGCGGGCGCGGCTGACGCTGCCCACTGGAGCGACGCAGGAGGAAGCGCTCGCGGCGGCGCTGGCGTCCGAGAGCGTGCGGCGCGCGCTGGGAGGGGCCGAGCCGCGTCAGGTCATCTTCATCCCCGCGCGGCTGATCAATCTGGTCACCGGCTCCTGAGCGCGCAAAAGACCCCCGCACCCATAGCGATGCGGGGGTCAGCGTCCAAATCCGGCGTACAGACGTCGATGCGCGCTAGTTGTTATTGCCGAGGAAGGCAGGCCAGCGGCGGCTCGGTGTCGGATCGGACTGCGGCGCCAGCACTTCAGCGACCCGCCCGGCCAGCGTCTGCACCGCGCGCGAGATCGGCGCGGCCTTCTGCGAGACAATGAAGGGAACGCCGCGATTGATCGAGGCGACCACCAGCTTTTCGTCCTCCGGGATCTGCGCGAAGAAGCGGCGGCGCAGCTGCGACTCTACCTGATTGGGCTTGATGCCGTAATACTGCTCCACGCGATTGCAGACGAGCCGTACCTTCGACAGTGAGATGTTCACCCGCTCAGCCAACTGGAAGAACTGGCTGACGCGGTGAATCGTGGTCACTTCCAGCGTCGTCACCGTGATGATCACATCGGCTTCTTCCAGCACCGTGAGCGTGGCCTCGGTGAAGGAGCTTCCCGTATCAACTACCACGTAGTCGAAGTGGTTGCGCAGCTCAGAGAGAATCGCCTTTGTGGTGTCGCTGGTGAAAAGCTCGGCGGACTCCGGGGAGAGCGGCGCGCGTAGCAAGCCAATCTCTGATTCGGAGTGCTTGATGACTGTTCCCTCGATGACATCCTGATCGATCACGCCAGAGCCCGCCTCGCGCAGATCGTCAATGCTCGCGCTCGTGTTGACGTTCAGCAGCACATGCGCGTCGCCGTTCTGCAGGTTCGCGTCAACCAGCACAACGGACTTCTGTGTCGTCTGTTGCAGGGCGATCGCCATGTTCGCCGCGAGCACACTCGTGCCGGCGCCGCCCTTGGGGCTGTACACGGCGACGATCTTGCGCAGCCCGTTGCTGGCCCCGCCACGCTGATCGAGTCCGCCACCCATGGCCTGCGCTGACTGGAGCGGGAAGTTCTCGACAGCGCGGCGTATCGTGCGGACAAGCTTCTCACTGGTGAACGGCTTGACCAGATAGCCGCGCGCTCCGACCGACATCGCCTGCGAGAAGTATTCCGGCTCGCTCTGCACTGACATCATCACGATGCAGGTGTTGATCTGCCGTCCGATGATCTCGGCGACCTCAAGGCCATCCATATCGCGCAGATTGATGTCCATCAGAATGACATCCGGACGGAGCTGGTCAGCTTTCTGAATGGCTTCGCGCCCACTCGCCGCGATACCCACTACACGGATGTCGCGCTCGAAATGGAGCAGCTTCTGCACATTCTGCGCAGTCTCCGCCATGTCGTCTACGATTAGCAAATGGATCGTCTCAGGAGCGCGTCCATCCGATTGTTGGCCCATCTTCTTTACCCCGTCAAGAGAGTCGTCGAGTCGTTGTCGCCCGCCACGCCACCATCACCATCCGTGGCAGAGCGCCTGGCGTCGCATCATGCCACGCCGTGTTATGCGCAGAGATGGTCCGCTCTCCCTCGATGGGACAACGGACCACACAGCCGCTTGAGGGAATACGAGGGAATGCGAAGGAATACACAGGCAGTATACCGCATCAATCTGTGTTATCCAGGACCACTGGGACCTGAGGGGAGCGTATTGGCCAGAGGCGGGCGCTCCCCTCATTTGCTGCCCTAGTGGAAGAAGTCGGAGATGATCTTCGTCGAGTTGACCGGCGTCGTCGGCGCGGTCGTCGAGTCACCCGGCTTGCGGATCGCAAGCTCGTAGTTCGTGGCGTTGGTGGTCAGGTACAGCAGCTCAATCGCGTCCTGACGCTTGGCGACGACGAACACGATGTTGCCCTGCACTGAGTAGACATAGAGGTTCTGGAGCGTCGTCTGGCTTTCGCACGGCTGCGCGCCGCCCGCATTCGCGTTGGGCAGCGTCGAGTTGCAGTAGGTGACGAGCAGGTCAACGTGATCGCCCGGAACCATCGCGGCTTTGCCATCGAGCTTGATCTGCGCCAGCACATCGCCCGTCTGAATCTGGCTGGGGTTGATGGACGTCAGGCTGCCTGGCGCGCCAATGCCGAGCGGTGTCAGGCGTGGATCAGGGTTGCGCAGAATCTCACCTGAGTAGAATTCGCTGCTGAGCACCTGATTGTTGAGGAAGGTGTTCAGGTCGCCCTGGCTCTTGAAGACATACGCGTCTTTCGGGGCGAAGTCGGTGTTGACTGTCTTGGTCGTGAATGCGGCGGAGATGAGCTCATAGGTGCCCGCGCTCGTGCCGACCTGCCCACTCTGTGTAGTGGAGAGAATCGCGCCAGCGGGCAGGTCAGACGCCGCGACGACGACGGTCTCAGTCTGCAAGGGAGCGGAGGTGTACTGGCTCACGACAAAGATGACGATAGCGCCAGCGGCCAGGGCCAGCAACACACCCAATAGGATGAGTGTGCGTCCCCCCGACGAGCGGGTGCGCATGGGGCGAGCGGGAGCTGCCATGGAAATCGTACCTCCTGGAGCGGTCGCAATGATGCGGCAACGATGCGGCCATGATGCGGCGGACGGGGCGTTGAACGGCGATGTATCGGGGGCCGGGCGCACGTTCCTGGGCGCTGGCCAGAGAGAAAACACAACAGGGTAGCGCCATCACCGAGGTGAAGCGAGCGCTACCCCTGTCGTCTGCGTGACACTAAAGACACCAGAGATCCTGGAATCCCAATGCCACACAGCAAGCGTCAACGGCGCTTTAGAGAGCGCTGTTGATGTGAAGGAAGATGCTGGAAATGGCCGGGCCAAGCAGCACAAGCGCAGCGATAACCACGACGGCGACCAGGGCGATGATCAGGGCGTACTCAACGAGGCCCTGGCCACGGCTGCTGCGGCGGGAAGGCATGTTCATCGAAAGATCCTCCAAACATAAGCAACGATTCGGCGCTGCTTTTCGCTCGCGCCACAACGTTCGCGGGCATCGGAGCGCTGCGGGATGACCGAAGCACTCGTAGATACCGCATGTCCTCACATGGCGTCCGGCAAGCCTTGCGGTCTGCCTGGCGCCCAGATACAACTGTGGGGGCCTCGTGTGACGGCGTCTACATACAGTCCGATCACCCTCACCACCACAATCCGCCCAAGAGCGACGCCGTTGACACATCAAAAGATTAATTGCTTTTCGGCATCACTCAGATACAGTAACGCTGACTCTAACATGTGGTAACGACATGCTTGCTATAGTGCCAAAATGGCCATCGCCCCGTTATCGACTCTGTCATAGACATAGGACAAAGGTCGAACTAGCGCGGCGCGCGGCCAGAATGATCGTACGCCCCACCTCCTCCACGCCACATACCACTGTGCGCAAACACACACGAACATGACCATCATGCGGTCGTCGAATCAGACCGCGCGGGCGCCCTTCATACCACCAGACATACAGGTGATGCGTTTACTCGCTCTCCATCTTGATCCAGCCCTTGCGCAGCGCGTGCACGACTGCCGCGGTGCGGTCATTGACCGAGAGCTTCTTCAGGATGGAGGTGATGTGATTCTTGACGGTCTGATCGCTAATACCTAACGACTTAGCGATCTCTTTGTTACTGTTGCCCCGTGCGATATAGTCCAAAATCTCAATCTCACGGCCAGAGAGGGGCGAATAGAGCGGCTGCACTTCGGGCGGCTCTTCGGCGGTCATCTCTCGGAAGACACGCAGCACACGCTTGGCGACCGTCGGCCGCGACAACACATTATCGTTGATGATGTAGATGCCTTTGCTGACCCTGCGCACGGCCTCCACCAGCTCCTCTGGCGAGATGCCCTTGAGCAGATACGCCGCCGCGCCCAGCTTCATCGTCTGGAAGAGCTGCTCCTCATCCTCAAACGCCGTCAGCATGATGATCGCGACGCGCGGGCTGGCGTGGCGAAGCTGGCGCGCCAGTTCGAGCGCGTCATTGGTGGAGAGCAGCGCATCAATCAGAATGACGTCTGGCATGTGCTGCTTTGCGAGGTCCAGCCCTTCGCGGCTGCTGGAGCTCTCGGCAATCACGACACAATCACCCGCCGCCTCCAGGGTTGCGCGGCAGCCCTGACGAAAGAGCGGATGCTCGTCAATCAGCATAATTCGAATTGAGTCCATCGAGCGCCTCTCCCACCAAATGTCAGCGCGTTCCGCGTCCAGGCGTCCACCGCCCGCTTTTCGACATGCGCTTCTGCTAGTATATCCACAAATTGCTTGTGTAGCCACAATGGGCTAGGACTCTACTCCGCCCGACCGCATCCTGAGGGCGGGAACGGCGCCACGAAAGAGGCGCTGGCCCACCAGCCAGCGCCTCGTACAACAGGATCAGACATGGCGCACGACATCATCGCCGCTCCGGTCGCGCGAGCGGAGTGGATGTACGATGCGCCACATGGCCGAACTAGGCGGAGTACTCGCTCAGCAGCTCGCGGAACTGCTTGGCCAGCGTGATCGCCTCGTCAAAGGGGCGCTGCCAGACGTTGCGGCCGAAGATGAGCCCGGTCGCGCCAGCGTCCATCGCAATGCGCGCCTTGTCAATGATGTCGCCATCACCCTGCATCTCGCCGCCGCTGAATAGCACCAGCGCCTTGCCCGCCGACTCAACGACCATGCGAGTCGCCTCTTCGCGCGTGGGCGTCATCGTGTTGTACGGTTTGGGAGCCGCTTTGTCTTTCTCCGCGTCGATCTTTGGCACGTTGATCTTGACGATGTCGGCGCCAAGCTCGCTCGCTACGCGCGCCGCGTAGTCCACGGCGTAGAGGCTGTCGCGACCGCCCTTCTTGTCGATCGCCTCGCCGCGCGGGTATGCCCACACGATGATAGGCATGCCATACCGGTCGGCTTCTTCACGCATCTTCCGGAACTGTGTGAAGTCCTCGGTCTGCGCGGGCGAGCCGACGTAGAGCGTGTAGCCAACCGCGTCGGCGCCGAGCCGCACGGCATCCTCGACGCCAGCGATCATCGGCGAGAGCGCCAGGTTGTCGGAGGGAATCTCCGTCTTGCCGTTCAGCTTCAATACCAGCGGCACGGCTCCAGCATACTTGTACATATGCTTCTGCGCGATGCCATACTGGTAGACGATGCCAGAGAAGCCGCCCTCCTTCGCCAGCCGTAGCTGGAAGTCGGGGTCTTTCGCTGGTGGATTCACAAAGAAGTCACGCGGGCCGTGCTCCAGGCCCTGGTCAATCGGCAGGAACATCAGTGTGCCGTTGCCTGGGCCAAAACTATAGAGGAGCCGGTGGAGACGAGTCTTCTTACCGATGCTGAGATCGAGATCGGCGAGCGTAGGCCGCTTCACACGCGTCATCGCCATGGCTGTTTCTCCTGTGCCTAGTGTCTGGCGGCGTCCTCTCACCAACCCGCGATGAGCGCGCATGCGCCAGGCTCCAACGACGGCGCGATAGGTCACATGCTCCCCGGTTGGGGGCATCGTGCGTGTTCCTCTCGCAGCGCCGCGCCTCTCGCCATTGAGAGACGATTGTAGTCTATCATGCGCCCACTTCCCGCGACAAATCAGGCGCGGAGCCGACAGCGGAGCCAACCGCGATGAGATGGGTGGGCATCGCGGGAGCGACAGCGCATGCGGTCAGTGATACCACCTCTCCCGCTCAGCCGTTCACTCACTGATAGGGAATGCCCGCTCACAGGTCCGGACGCGCGGCGCCCGCGATCCACATGATCAGAGCCGATACAACAGGATGAGTCACGGATGCGACGGACAACCGCGAGCGCGTCACAGGTCACGACGGCGCCACACAGTCTGCGTGAGTGGCGGGCGCAATCGCTCCAGGC
>DASQSS010000154.1:0-18137 GCA_035642255.1 Ktedonobacterales bacterium
TACGCACGTTCCGACCATCTTTTTGCTGCCGGACGATGTACGACCACTGCCACCTCCACCATCCATTCTGGCGGAGGCGCTGGTGGGACATGGATTCTCGCCGGGCGATAGCGATCTTGCGCCCTTTCCCGAGCTTGACGCGGCGTCGTTGGGGTCGAGCGCGCTCTGCGAGCACATTACGCCATCACCGAGCCTGTGGCTGATGCCAGATCACCGTCGCGCGATCATCAACCCTGGCAGCGTCGGGCAGCCACGCGACGGCGACCCACGCGCCGCCTACATGATCCTCGATAGCGAGCTTGGTTTTGAGTTTCGGCGAGTCGAATACGATGTGGTCGCTACACAGCGCAAGATGAGCGAGCAGGGTCTCTCGCCACGCATGGCCGCCCGACTCGAAAAGGGGATTTGATACGCCAGCGGTTACCAGCGGTAGCGTGTGGATTGCACTGGGCGCTTCCCTCAGTCGGAGGCCGGCTAGCTGCGGCCTCGGTCCCGGTAGAATGGCTCGATGCCTTCACGGTCCTGCTCGCTCATCATAATCTCGATGAAGGCGATGCGCGACAGGGGAAAGATGAAGCGAACGGCGCCGTTGATGGCCCACTGCAGGTTTTTCCCCTCGCGGGTGCGCGGATTCGCCAGGACGATGTAACTGGAGCCTTGCGCGGGCATTTCTTCCATCTCAGCGACGAATGCCTCTTCATTGATCACGTGGACAATCACCTGCATCGCCATCTGCGCGTTTACCTTTCGCCGTTTCCGTGACTCAGTGCCCTATGGCCGCTCGAATGAAACGTAGAGCGTAATGGCGGCCAGGCGCAGCTCGTCGCCATGATGCAGCGGATACTTCTGCTGCGGCAGCAAGCGATACCCATTTTGAACGGTCTCGTTCGCGCTTTCAAGGTCTTCGACAAACACCCCATCCGGGCTGACGGAGATCTTGATATGTTCCCGCGAGACGCCCGCCTCGAAGCCATAGGAGTCAGCAAGATCCACATCTGGCTGCGCATGATCGGCGCTGAGACGACCCACGATGTATTCTTGCTTGCCTTTGAGGACGAAGCGGCGCCCGTTGGGGAGGCGCAGCACGATCACGACAGCGCCTGTCGACGCGGCTGAAGGTCCGCCTATGGTCGCCAGTTTTGCGGCGACACGTCCCGGCGACGCGGCAGAAGAGATACCCGGCGTGGATGGAGGCGGCAGTGGAGTCTTGCCGCTCAGCGCTGATGGCGCCGCGAGTGGCGTCAGTCGCTGCCGCGCTGGAATAACCTCATGGCCACACCGCTCGCAGAATACGGCGCCATCGTTGGTCTGCGCTTGGCAATGTTGACAGGTCATCATCGTCAGGCGGCTCCTCACAAGGAAGGGATGCGCTGGTGTCACACCTCCAGGCGTGACCTCGTCTCTGTGCGCCGGTACACTACCTTGCGGGCAGGTGAACAGGCGCCCGCGTTATGATAGCGAGCGCCCCATCGACTGTCAAGCGATAGCGTAATATTTTGACACGACGGTATGTGGAAGCGGAGTGTAATCGACGGAGCCCCCACGATTGAGTAATTCCGGCCAGTGCCGCGTCGACCACTCACGCCGACCTGTGGTCACCCTGCGAGAATCGCACGAGCGATGTCCAGGGTTCGGTCAATATCGCTCGCGCTGATGCCGGAGTGCGTGACCGCGCGGATCGCGCCCAGGTCACCGCTGGAGAATAGCGCTCCGCCAGCGGCGGCAGCGCGTGTGAACTCGTCATTGTGCGGCGCCTCGTCCTCGCCGATCACGTCGAAAAACAAGATATTGCTTTCGACCGCCGCGGGCGCGATCCGCACGCCAGGTAGCTCGGCCAGCCCCTGCGCGAGCCGTTGCGCGTTCGTGTGGTCCTCCGCCAGACGATCGACCATCTCGTCGAGCGCCACGAGCCCCGCCGCTGCGAGAACGCCAGCCTGACGCATGCCACCGCCGAGGAGCTTGCGGGTGCGCCGGGCCTCCGCGATGAACGCGCGTGAACCCGCCAGCATCGAGCCAACAGGGGCTGAAAGGCCCTTCGACAGGCAGAACATCACGCTGTCCACCTCTGCGACAAGGTCGCGGACGGGAACACCCAGCGCGACAGCCGCATTGAAGAGGCGCGCGCCGTCCATATGCACAGGGACGCCGCGTCGCCGCGCTGTGGACGTGAGCGCACGGAGGGTCGTCGGGCTCAGCGCCCGCCCGCCGCACATATTGTGCGTGTTCTCGACGCAGAGCAGTCCAGTCCGCGCCTCATGAACGTCGTCGCCGAGGAATGACGCTTCGAGCCGCGCGGGGTCCAGGCGTCCATCAGGCAAGTTGGGGACGACCCGCGCCGCCGAGCCATTGAGACGAGCGGCGCCTCCGACCTCGTAGAGGTAGATGTGGGAGCGATCGCCGACGATGATCTCATCGCCACGGCGACAGTGAGTCAGAATCGCCGCAGCGTTGCCCATTGTGCCAGTTGGGACGAAGATCGCCGCCTCTTTCCCAACCATCTCAGCGGCGCGCTCTTCCAGCCGGTTAATGGTTGGGTCCTCGCCATAGACGTCATCACCGACCTCAGCGCGATACATCGCTTCGCGCATCGCGGCTGTGGGCTGCGTGACCGTGTCGCTGCGCAGGTCAATCGCCGCGCCATGGGCGAGGCCCCCCACGCGGGCTTCATACGAATCAGGATCACGGCTCATGGGAGACCTCCTCGCCAAGATGGCGCATGTGAGTGGGGTGAATGGGTGAGATTGGCTAGGCTTCGTCGCCGCGCCAGCGACTGGCGTCTGACAGCGCCTCTTCATAGCCGAGGACGGAAAGCGCGCGCCGGGCCATCAGGTCGACCATGTCATCCGCTGTTTGCGGCCGGAGGTAGAACTGTGGCATCGGCGGCACGATGCGGACGCCGAGGCGCGCGAGCGTCAGCATATTCTCCAGATGAATGGCGGAGAGTGGCGTTTCGCGTGGCACGAGAACGAGCGGGCGCTGCTCCTTGAGCACGACATCCGCGGCGCGTTCGAGCAGGTTGCTGGAGGTACCGTGGGCGATCGCCGAAACGGTTCGCATGGAGCATGGAATGACGAGCATGCCAGCGGTGCGAAAGCTGCCGCTCGACATTGGCGCGCGGAAGTCATCTGGATTGAAGACCCGCGCATGGTAGCGCGCCTTCCATTCGCCGAGGTCGTCGGCGAGCAGATGTCCTACCTCATCTGGCCAGACCTGCCTGCACGCCTGAGTGAAGGTGATGTGCATTGGCACACCAAGCTCTCCAAGCACGTCGATCGCTCGTCTGGCGAGCGCAGCGCCGCTCGACGCGCTGATGCCGATGATGATCGGCGGTCGTCGCGCGTTCGTCGCGGTCTCACCTGGCATGCCTTCGCTCCCTGCTCTGGGCCCATCGTCGTCGCGAGCCATGATGTCGCCCTGAAAGTGTACCGCGTGGCCTGACCGATTGGCCAGTGTGCGCGCGTCCCGTCGGCCCAATCAACCTCTCAGCGTACTCTAACCATGCGCTCAGAGCGCACTCAGTCGGCGCCTGTATGCTCCGTCTCACGGTCATAGAAACCAACGTTCCTAGTGCGCTCTCGTCCAGCGCTCGCGTGGGCGCTCATCGGACGCCATCGCACATCACATGCTCTGCGGGAGGTATTCAGCATGCACGGTAGGTTATCGCATCAACGTCCACGGTCGATCTCAGAGCGCGCGGCCTGGGTCGTCGCGGTGTCGGCGCTGGCATTCGCGCTCGCGTTGGGCGGCTGCCGCGCGGGCGCTCGCACTGGGAGCAGTCAGTCGGCCATACAGCAAGGGCAGAGCGGCGCGTCTGGTGCGGCGTCAGGATCAATGAGTAACCCATCGCTTCAGCAGCTAGAAAGCGTTGACAGCCAGAGCCAGAGCGACATACAGCAACTCGACTCGGCGCAAATCGACGCAGGCGTGAACTACTCCAGCCAGGAAAATCAGACGCAGCCGTAGTCCGATGGCTTGGGCGCAAACGACCTGCCTGCATTTCACATGATAGCGAAGGAGTACACTCATGATTCAGCGTCTTTGGGCGCGCATTGGTCGCCGTACGCGCGCAGCCAGGCTGGGCGGGGGATTGGCCGTTTTGATGATGGCGATTGTCACTCCACTTGCCGGGTTCGCCAACGCCCGGACATCCGTCTGCGCGGCGACTGACGTCAGGTGCGTCATTACGTTCGGCGACGCGCGCATCGCGGAGCGCCAGACAGCCCTCACTAAGCTGAACAGCCGCGTAACTGAAATGTTTACGGATGGACGCATCACCAGCGCCGACAACGCTGCGCTAGTCGGTGACATCTCGACCAACGAGAGCGGGCTGACCGCGCTCAGGGGCCAGCTCGACAGCGCCAGCGACGCCGCGACGGCGCGCACGGACGTCAAGCTGATCTACACGCGGTTCCGCATCTTCGCGGTCGTGCTCCCGCGCGATTATCACGACCTGTGGCTTGACATGCTGGTCCGCACGGATACCCGGCTCGCGACCTCCGAGACGGTCACCCAGGATGCCATCAACGGAGCGCCAGCGGGTGTGCAGGGTCAGGCCAACACGCTCTTCGCCGACTACAAGGCGCAGGTCTCCACAGCCCAGGCGCAGACTCAGGCGGCTCAGCCGCTCATCGCCCAACTGACTCCCGCTAGCTTCAACGCCAATCCAAGCGCCTACAAGACGACACTCACCACGGTCAAGACCGACATCCAGACGGCGCACACGGCCACCAGGCAGGCTATCTCAGACCTGCATCAGATCGTTACGCTGCTCAAGGGGGCGGCGCCTGCCTCTCCTTCGGCATAGCGCTGGTGAGACACATTCATACGACACGTAGCCGCTGGCGCGCTCCAGGAGGTTGAGTTCTCCAGAAGCGCCAGCGGCTACGTGTGTGAGATGTGACGCTCCGCGTGCCCTCCGGTGTCACAACGGCGACAGCGTGAGTGGTCGCGTGAATGGTCAGTCGAAGGTCAGGTTTTGCTTGCGCGCCATATAGCCAAGCTTGCCGATGAGGTTGTCTATGACTTCCTCCCAGACGAACTCAGACGCCGTGCGATACGCCTCCTCGCGTATTTTCTCGCGCTCCTCCGGGTGCTGCTGAATGTGGGTGAGGTAGCCAACGATTTCGTCTGGGTCTTCTGTCTCCAGCGCGACGGCATTCTCGAACGAGATCGCGTAATCCTCGCCAGTGGAGCCTGTGAACGCGATGCCGCGCGCGGCCATCACCTCGAGGCCAACCAGGCCGAACGGCTCGTGGCCGCTGTTGGCGAGGGTAGCGTCGGCGGCGGCGTAGCACATCCGCACGAACTCCTCAGGAACGAAGAACCGCAGATTATAGATATCGGCCTCGCCCGAGTCGCGCAGCAACTCGATGCACTCGCGTGAGGTTGGCCGCTTCGCTTCGACATTGACCACGCGCAGTCCTAGCGCAGTCGCCCGGCGCAAGACCTCACCGCCATGTGGCTCGATCCCGCCGCGAATCACCATTGAGACGCGCTTGCCGGATGACTTGAGGCGCGCGACCGCTTCGACCGCCATCAGCCAGCGCTTGTCAGGATCGAATCGGCCAATCTTGAAGAGGAATGTCCGCTCTGGGTCGCCTCGCCGCATGACCTCGCGCAGCTCCTCCACCGCATCGGCAGCCACAGGGTCGAGATAGCGCCGTGGGATGCCATTGGGAATGGCGAGCGGGTTGACGCCGAATTGCCACATGCGGTGCTTCATGTAGCGGCTGACCGTGGTGATGGTCGACGTGTAGCCGAGGCGTCCCCAGTTGATGCGATGCAGTGACATGAGGCTGTTGCAGTTCCACATGATCAACGCGCGGTCGCGCACGCCATGCCAGTGCAGCACGTCGGAGACGCGCGAAATGACTTCAGCGGTGTGCCAGTCTTCGCCGACGATGACCACGATTTTGCCTTGCTCGATGGCGGGCTTCACGATCTGCTCGTATACGTGGTACGGAACGGTGTCGTTGTATTCGTTGAGCTTCTGTTCTTCTCCATCATAGACGCCGTTGGGATAGTACTGGCTGATCCATTGCGCCCAGCGCTTGATGTGCAGTCGCCCCTCGATCCTGTCTTCGGTCGCGGCCTTGTTTGGGTCGCCGACAAAGATCAGATGTGTGTCGAAGCCAAGTGTCGCCAGCGCTTCAGTGAACTCGGCCACGCGCGTACCTAGCCCGCCCGCCATCGAATAGACATCTGGCCCCTCGAAGCAGAGCGAGACGAATACGGTATTCGCGGGCGAGATGCCATGAGGTGTGGCTGGCAGTGGTATCGGCTTGGCGAGCGCTTCCGCGGGCGTCGGCGAGGCATTGACCTGGGCAATTGTCTGCGCTTCGGGCGCGGAGGACGCATCTGTCTCGGCTACTGGCGCTGTCGTGGGCAGCGCTCTGCGTACGGCCCGGCGTTGCGGCGCAGTGTCCACAGCTGATGCGACCGACCCGGCTGACGCAGGCGTGGGGCGCCGACGGGGAGAGCGTGGCGCCGTGGGCTGCTCACCCGTACTTGTACGCGCGCGTGACGCGCGTCGCGTTGGCGGGCGCGCAGGCGTGGAGTCTTGTTGCGCCGCTGGGTTCATCTGGTTATCTTCGATTGGCATGTGCGTGAATCGTCCTCTCATCCACCTGAGTTATTCTGCGCGTCCGGCATCGGGATGATGGGCGCCTGCTTCGGGGCAATGTGATGGCGGCGTCGCCAGCAGGGCGCATGCGGCTACCTGGTGGCGCAAGCGATGTCCCGCATGTGGCAAGGATCTCTCATCCTCATTTCGCATGGAGGTCTTCGCATCCTTAAACGGGTTGGCCGCTGCGCAAGTCACCATACGACACCTTTCGCAGCCGGTGCTTCTCCATGTGAAGCAGATTCTTCGCCAGTCGGGCGCACCGACTGGATTGCGCTGACGACGCGAGCGCACGATGCTGCTATACTAGCCTGGCGATGGTAGGACACTTTAGACGAGTGAGTGAGCGACGATGGACGAGCTCGTGCCAACGGCGATTCAGCTTGAGCCTCAGCCGTTGGTCCGACTGACGGCTCGACTGGACAGGCGCGTCGGATTGGCAGCCCTGGCGGTGGCCTTGCTGGCTATTTGCGTCTGGTTTCATCTCTGGCGACTCCCACAGACGCCCGGTTGGGACCCGCAAGAGGGGTACAACCTCGATCTCGCCTGGAACCTGCTCCACGGGCGACTACGCCTGTTCGCGCTCACCCAGGACTTCGCGCAGCATCCGCCGCTCTTCTTCCTCCAACTGGCGCTGAGCATTCGCCTGTTTGGCTATAGCATCGTAGCTGTGCGGGCGCTGGCCGCAATCTATGCGGTGCTGACCTGCGCGGCGATCATACTGGTCGGCTGGCGGTTGCTCGGAAGTGGGGCGGCGCTCTGGGGCGCGGCGGTGTACACCATCGCGCCTGTCATGCTGGCGAACACGCGCTGGGGCTACAGCTATAGCATGCTGGCGTTTGTGGGCGTGCTGTGCCTGTGGACAGCCTGGGAAGCGCTCGACGCGCGTGACGAGCGCTCAGCGCGTCGCTGGCTGTATGCCGCCGCCGCGCTCGCGGGTCTGGCCGCGTTCAGCGACTACGTTGGCATTGCGTGGATCGCCTTCGTGGCGCTGGCAGGACTGCGGCGCGGCTGGCGGAGCGGCGCGCTGGCGCTCGGGGTCGGCGCGGGCGAGTTGCTGGTGGGACTGCTCGTTTGCCTGGTGGCGTCGCCAGGGGTCTTCATCGCTGATTTGTTGAGCACAGGTGGTCGCGCGTCCGGGAGCAATCCCATCGTAGCGGGAATTCTGCTGCTCATCAACTATCAACGCCTCGCCACCTATGACGCCTGGCTGTTGCTGGGGATGATTGGGCTGTTCCTCGTCGCGCGCGCACGCTCGCGCAATCTCCTGCTGGGCGCCGCCGCGCTGCTGGCGCTGGTCATTCTGAAAGTACGGACGCTTGGGCCGAGCTTCCACACAGCGGCGCCGCTGCTGCCGCTGCTGGCGCTGGGCGCTGGCGTGGCGTTGACGGCTGGGGCGGCCAGGCTCTTCATGTGGGCGGCGCAGTGGCTCGAACCGCTCGATCGCTGGCTCGTGGAGCGTTCAGCGCGGCGATCGAGCGCAGCGCCACGCAGCGGCGATGGCCCAAAGCTGGCGACGCGCATGCTCACCGCACTGCTCGTGTTTGTCGTGCTCGGCTCGCCCATTGCGATGACTGGCGCGACTGATGTTGTCAATCTCGCGAGTATGCTGGCGACACCGCAGGATGCGCTGCTTGCGCCTCCAGCGGATGCCCAGGCGACGATCGCGTTTACGCTAGCTCACGCGCACAGCGGCGACCTCGTGCTAGCCTCTCCTCAACTCGCATGGGCATTCGATCAGCCCGATGACGCGCAGGGACGGTCCCTTGGCGTCTCTGGCGCGGACCTCGTGCAGACTGTCGCATATGGCGGAAAGGCGGCGGCATTCTATCCGGCTGGATTGCCGCGCAGCCGCTGGGCATACGACATCTCTCCCGTCAAAGCGCGCTACGTCATCGTGGATGACCTTCTTCGCCAGCTTGCCGCGCCCGACCAGCTTCCAGCGCTGGCTCCCATTCTCACCCAGGTGGAGAGCTGGCCTGTGGTCTATCGGCGCGGGCAATACAGCGTGTATGAACGGCCCTGATCGCTGGCGTGAAGCGCTATGCTACAATGACTCCGATCATATACGTTTGGCTTGCCTGAATCGCAACAGGGAGTGCGCGTTCATGTTCATGCGACCTCATTCCCTGGCGCTTCGTGCGCCAACGTAAAACCCCGCCTGGCTGTGGCGATGCGCTTACGCCGCGCGACTCTCACTCCCAATACGCGCTCCTCCCGCGCTCGTGAACCGCATGTCCTTGTGCCTGTTCACCAGTACTAGCGCTTCGGGAGAGAGCTTCGTATGACCACCTCCGCGCGCGATCAGCGCACGCCTCTGCGACAAACCTGGCTGCGTCTGCTCCGCATTCCCAATGTGCGGCGTCTGGCCGAGACGCGCGTGCTCACCAACATGTATTTCTACAGCGCGGTGCTCGTGCGCTTCGAGATGGATCGCGGGCTGAACTTCACCGAGATCTTTCTGCTGGAGTCGGTGCTGTCGCTGGCGATCTGGCTGCTCGATATTCCAACGGGCGTATGGGCCGACCGCATCGGCTATCGCAGGTTGTTGATCGTGAGCCGCCTGCTGAATGCGGCGAGCGTCATGGTGACCCTGTTTGCGCATGGCTTTCTGCTCTTCGCGGTTGGCTCGATCCTGTTTGGAGCAGGCGTCGCGTGTGACTCGGGCTGCGAGGACGCCATACTCATACGCACCCTGACCAACGCCGAGCAAGCCGAAGGAGCCGAAGGGGTCAAGAACAGTTCCAGCGCGTTTGCGTTGCTGGGGGCCGCTTCGAGCGCCGGATTCTTCATCGGACTCGTCACTGGGTCGCTCTTCGCGGCGCATGACCCGACCATCGCCGTTGTCGCCACGCTCTTCCCGGCGACGCTGGCCATCGGCGTAACCTGGATGCTGCGGCCATTCGCGCTACACTCCGATGTCGGCGAGGCCGAGATCGCCGACATCGCCGAGGCGCCCGCGCGACCGCTGGCGCAGGCCTGGCGGCTCATCAGGCGTGAGCCAGCGTTGGTAGGGCTAAGTCTGGTCCAGAGCGCTTCGTGGGTCTGTGTCAACGCGATCTTCTGGTACAATCAGCCGCTACTGGGCCGTGCGGGCGTGGCGGCGCAGTGGTTTGGGCCGTTGACTGCGATAGCGGTGGTATTTGGCGTTGTCGTGCCCTTGCTGACTCCATTGGCGCGCCGATGGCTCAGCCGCAGAGCCTGTTTCGGGTTGTCGCTGCTGACTCCCGGACTCGCCTACCTTGCGCTGGCGCGGGTGACACAGGCATGGGCGGTGGTCGCGCTGCTGGCGCTGGTCGTTGGCGGGTCGGCCTGGCGCGAGCCGCTGTTGCGTGAAGCGCTGAACGAGCGTATCGACGACCGGGCGCGGGCGACGACGCTCTCGGCGCTCTCCTTCATCGGCGCCGTGGCTGGCGCGCTAGCGAATGCCCTGGTAGGGCGCGCTGGCGATGCTGGCCTGATCGTCGTCGGCTATTCGCTCGGCCTGACGCTGCTCGCGCTGGGACTGCTCGCGCCGTGGCTGATGGCGCCTGAGCCAGTGGGGTGACGCTTGAGAGGAAGCGGGCCGCGTGATACACTGAGCGCGCGGTTGGCACGGTTTGGCTGCGTAGCAGCGTTCGCCGCAGCGCGCCGAGGACGAGCGTCAATCTGATAGGTGAGCAGCTAGTGAGACTCTTCATCAGTCACAGCCATGCCGACAATGCGTTCGGTGTGCGGTTGGCTGAGGATCTGCGCCGTGCGCTCGGTGATGAGCAATCGGTCTGGTATGACGTTTCGGGCGGCTTGCATGGCGGCGACGCGTGGTGGCGCAAGATCGTTCACGAGATTGCGTCCCGACCGATCTTCGTCGTGGTGCTCTCACCGGATGCGATGGAGTCGCGTTGGGTCAATGACGAGATCGACCTTGCCTGGAATCTGAAGAACACGCCCGACGGCAAGACGATCATCCCCGTGCTATATCGCGCCTGCGAGCCGCGCGCCGACCTGCGCACGCGCCACATCATCTCGTTTCTGCCGCCGCGACCCTATGAGGCGGCGCTCGCCGAAACGCTGGCGGCGCTTGGCATACGCGCGATAGTCACTGACCCAGCGAGCGACACGGCTGCGAGCGCTGCCCCGTTGGCGCGCGCGTCGACGGACATCGTCGAGCAGTTTGCCCCACAGATCGCGGCCGCCTATGCGGAGCGCGATTGGCCCGATGTCGTGCGTAAGGCCGAATTTCTTCTGCGGCGCGCGCCTGACCGTGTGACCGCGCCGATTCAGAGGATGCTCGGTATCGCGCTGCTGGAGGAAGGCGCGGCGCTGCGAGCGCGTGAGACGCTCGACGCCGCGCGAACGCTCGATCCGCTCGACCTCGATTCCTTGCGGGCCGCCGCGCGCGCCGCGATCGTTCTGGGGGATGCGGCGACCGCGCATGCGCTGCTCGACGATGCGCTGGCGCTAGCGAGTGACCGCGCGCAGCGGCTTCAGTTGCTCGCCGACGATGCCTATGTGCTGAGGCTGGCGGGCGACGCTGAGGAGGAGCTGCGCCGCTGTAACGAGGCCTTGCGCCTCACGCCAGATGACGTGGACTGGCGCGCACGCCGGGTGGTCGCGTTGGCGCGCGTCGGTCGAAGCTCTGAGGCTCAGGCGGAGATGGAGCTATTGGCGCGCGCTACGACGACGCGGCCCAGCGCCGACAGCGCGCCACACGTTCGAGCGCAAGCGCACTCGCTGCAACAAGCGTTGACGGGCGAAGCGCGGTCATTCGCACAGGCGAAGACACAACAGGAGCGTCACGCCAGCGCTGAGCGCTTCGCAACGCTGCTGACGCGCAATGTCGCCGCTGCCTCTGTGCGTGATGACCCGCTCTCGTTGCAGCGCCGTGCGTCGCCACGACTCCCTGAGCGGCTGGCGGCATTGGGCTACGTGATGCGCCCAGTGGGGAATGGCGAGATGATCATGCCGCCACTGAGCGATGTGGAGGCAGGCCGCTGCCTGCTGAGTGACAGCGCAAGTTGGAGCCTTGAGGGCGCTGCGAGCGATTTGCCGCATCGTTGGGTTACGCTCACACCGTTTCAGATTATGCGATATCCCGTCACGGTGGCGGAATATGCCTGCTTTGTCCAGGCGACTGGACGCGAGCCGCAGCGGTGGGAGAGCGGTGATCAACGACTCGACTGGCGGATGCAGCAGACGCGTCCCGACCATCCCGTCGTCTGCGTCACCTGGCATGATGCGCTGGCCTACGCGAGCTGGCTCGCCGAACTGACAGGGCAGCGTTGGCGGCTCCTGACTGAGGCGGAGTGGGAGGCTGCGGCGCGCTGGGATGCGAAGGCGCAGCAAGCGCGGTCATATCCATGGGGCGAAACATTCGATGCCGCTCGATGCAACTGCGCGATGGCGGTTAGGATGACGACGCCTGTAGGCTCCTATCCCGGGGGCGCCAGTCCATGTGGCGCTCTCGACATGGCAGGTAATGTCTGGGAATGGACGAGCAATCTCGCTGACGACAACGCTGTCGATGTGAGTCGCGACGCCTTGCCGACTGAGATTGCCATGTTGCGCGGTGGTTCATGGGTCAGCGCGCCAGCAGAGGTGAGCGGCGCCGCCCGAAGCAACCGCTTGCCCAACGGGTACAGCCCGACCATTGGGTTCCGGCTGGCCCACCTTCCTGGATGAGGGCGTTGAGTCAATGGCAGAGCGAGCTGCGCGATTGCTCCGCTTGCGCTTGTACCGCGAGCGTCGCTAACGGGCCTGTGTGACGGGCCATGCCAGCACGTCAAGGTGGCTGGCGTAGTGTAGCAGCGGCGCGGTGTCGGCCAGCGAGATGCCATGTGACTGCGCGAGGGTATTGACCTCAATCTCTGCCTCGGCGGGCGCGAGGTTCCAGGGGTGGTGAGTGATGTCGCCGCGCAAGATTCGTCCGCGGCGATTGCTGGTGTAGAGGGCATAGCGGGCCGTGAGCCAATCTTCCAGCGAGTCGGGTGTGGCCAGGCGAGCGGCGCGCGTCGGACGGTAGGATGCGGCGAACGCGCCAGGCGCCGCTCGCTGGTCCGTTCGAACGACGCCATAGCGGACATTTGCGCTCGTGAAATCGCAGTCGAAGCGCGCGTTGAGGTAGGGCAGCGAGTACCAGCGACGCGCCACTTCGACTGCGATCGGGTTATCCGCGTCGAGGCTGAAGAAATAGACCCCTGGCTTGTCGTCTACACGAACGTACGTGCGGACATTGATCTCCAGCAGCCGCATGAATGGCGGCACATTCGGCAGCCCGCGAATGCTGAGATAGGGCATGCGAAACGGAACGACGCCGACCCACGCCTCACCTTCCCAGGTATCCAGCGTTAGGCCGGGGGGCAGCAGCGCCTCTAGCTGGCTGACGGGCGCGGGCCAGTGCGCGAAGAGCAGATCGCTCCAGACCTGACGCATGGCCCACGATGATGATGGAACAGGCCACGGACGGTGCGACGAGGCCTGTAAGATGTCATCCGCGGACATGATGCGCGGCGCTCTTCGCCGCGACGCTTCGGCATCAGCGCCCATGGCACTGCTTGTATTTCTTCCCGCTGCCACAATAGCACGGGTCGTTGCGTCCGATCTTCGGGTTCGCGCCGCTGCTCATCGTCGCGCCCGCGCCAACGAGCGCCGCTCCGCGAGGCGTGGAGCGGTTCGGATTCCCCTGTCCCTGCGGCGGACGCTGACCCTTGTGCTGGCTGGCCCCGCCTCGTGCGGTCTGCGGGCCATTGGGCCGACGCGCGCCAGCTGACGATTTGGCGTTGGGCTGGCTTGCGCCGGATGCGTTCTGCGCTCCATTCGCGGCCTGCCGCAGGAGTTGACTGCGGTCGGGCGCGGCGCCGTTTGGCGTCGACGCGCTTGCGATGGCCTGTGCGATGGCCGGTGAGACGTTGGAGCGCGCTTGCGCGCCAGACGCCGCGCCGTCGGCCAGATAGCCGCTCGCTTCAGCGATGGCGTCGGCATTGGTATGCAGGTTACGCGGCAGCGCCTGCTCTGGTGGCGGCGGCAAGGTGATCTGCACGGGCGCGCGCAGCGCATACTCCGCGACGTTGCGCTCGACCTCGATCTTGAACCTGTCGAAGGCGAGGTACGCTTCGCGCTTGAACTCGACCAGCGGGTCGCGCTGCGCCATGCCGCGAAGACCGATGCCACTGCGCATCACATCGAGGCGGTCAATGTGATCTCGCCACAGGTTGTCGAGCACCTGGAGCAAGATACCGCGCTCGAACTGGCGCATATAAACCTGACCCGGCTCGACAGCGTTGTGTTCCGCTGCGGCGGTGATGACTTCCTGCTCTTTCGCCTCATACTTTGAGCGCGCCGCCTCCGCAATCGCCTCCATCAGCGCAGGCCGCTTGAGCCGATTGATCTCGTCTGGAATCGCCTCCGCTGGGATGGCGACCCCCCAGGGCTCTAGCGCTTTGTCGAGGCTTTCGAGGTCCCAGTTTTCCGGGAGATTGGCTTGCGTATGCTCCTCCACGCGACGCCGCGCCTCATGATCAATCATTTCGAGGATACGGTCGTGCATGTTCTCGCGCTCAAGAATCGCGGTGCGATCGGCGTAGATGACGTTGCGTTGGGCAGCGATGACGTCGTCATATTCGACGACATTCTTGCGGATGTCGAAGTTGCTGCCCTCAACCTTGGTTTGCGCCTGCTCGATCATCGCGGTGACGGCGCGGCTCTCGATCGGTGTGTCATCGTCCATACCGATCCTGGTCATGATGCCCGCGACGCGGTCAGCGTTGAATCGCCGCATCAGCTCGTCCTGTAGCGAGACAAAGAAGCGGGACTCACCGGGGTCACCCTGGCGTCCGGAGCGGCCACGCAGCTGGTTGTCAATACGCCGCGACTCGTGCCGCTCGGTGCCGATGATGTAGAGGCCACCAGCGGCGAGGACTTTCTCGCGGTCCTCGTTGCAGCGGCGTGTCGCCTCATTCAGCGCCTCGGCGCGATCTTCGTCAGTCGCGAACTCAGGATCGATGTCGCGCTCGCGCAGGATGTTCTCGACTTCGTTCTCAGGGCTGCCGCCGAGCTTGATGTCTGTGCCGCGGCCAGCCATATTGGTGGCGATGGTGATCGCGCCGCTGCGCCCAGCCTCCGCGATGATATGCGCCTCGCGCGCGTGCTGCTTAGCGTTGAGGACGGAGTGTGTCAGGCCCTCCTGGTCGAGCATTTCCGACAGCATCTCGGAGTTCTCGACGGACGTCGTGCCAACGAGCACAGGCTGCCCCTTCTCGTGCCGCTCGCGAATCTCTTCGACGACGGCGCGGAATTTGCCCTCTTCGCCCGAATAGATCAGGTCTGGCTGGTCGGCGCGCGCGATGGGGAGGTGAGTTGGGATGACGACCACATCGAGCTTGTAGATTTTGTTGAACTCTTCCGCCTCTGTGATCGCGGTGCCGGTCATGCCGGCGAGCTTTTTGTACAGGCGGAAGTAATTCTGGAAGGTGATGGTCGCCATCGTGTGGTTCTCACGCTGGATTGGCACATTCTCCTTCGCTTCGAGCGCCTGGTGAAGGCCCTCGCTATAGCGTCGGCCAGCCAACACACGACCAGTGAATTCGTCCACAATGAGCACTTCGCCATCACGCACGATGTAGTCTTTGTCGCGCTTGAAGAGCGCATGCGCCTTGAGCGCATTCTCCAGATGGCGCGTCAGCTCCATGTCTTCGTAAATGTTGCCGACGCCCAGCAGACGCTCGATGGTGTCAATGCCGCTATCGGTTATGGCGACTGTGCGCGTCTTGGCGTCGATGACGTAATCATCCTCAGCCCGCAGGCGTGGCGCGAGGCGCGCAAACTTGATGTAGAGATCAACAGACTCTTCACCCTGCCCAGAGATGATGAGCGGGGTGCGGGCCTCGTCAATCAGGATGTTGTCCACCTCGTCGACGATGGCATAGTTCAGCTCGCGCTGCGAGGCGTAGATGAGATCAGGAACCATGTGGTCGCGCAGGTAGTCGAAGCCAAACTCGTTATTCGTGCCATAGGTGATGTCGGCCAGATAGGAGTTCTTGCGCTCGGGTCCTTGTGGGTTCTGCGTGGTGAGAATGACGCCAACGGAAAGCCCCAAAAATTCATGGATGCGACCCATCCATTCGCGGTCGCGCTGGGCGAGGTAATCGTTGACGGTGACGACGTGCACGCCTTTGCCCGTCAACGCGTTCAGGTAGGATGGCAGCGTGGCGACGAGCGTCTTGCCCTCACCAGTGCGCATCTCCGCGATCTTGCCCTCATGTAGTACGACGCCGCCGACCAGCTGCTCATCGAAGTGGCGCATCCCCAGCACGCGCCGGCTCGCCTCGCGCACGACCGCGAACGATTCGGGCAGGATGTCGTCGAGCGAGGCGCCATTATCAAGCTCCTGCTTGAGCTCGGCAGTCATCCCCTTCAACTCAGCATCGTCGAGCGCCATCATCTCGTCTTCGAGTTTATTGATGTGGCCCACGAGCGGACTGATGCGTTTGAGTTCACGCTCGTTTGGGTCACCGAACACTCTGGTGAAAAAGCTCATGGCTGCTTCATCTCTCTTGAGGCGAAAATAGGCGAACGCTGGCGCTCAGACGTCAGCGCATGGACGAAGTGACAAAACCTTGCTCGCCCTGGCGATCACTTGGCGGGTGGGCGCTCCTCATGATTATACCATTCTCGTCTGTTCGCAGTCGCAGGGGAGCCTCTTCTTGCCCATTTGTTCACAGAAGAGCCAACCGTACCGTACTGGATCGCCCGAACTGGACCGCGCAGCGCGCCAGTCAGGCGCCTCATATGCGAAGCCATCGCAGTGATCAGCGTGATCGGAAAGATGATGGCGTGCGGCGTCGTGGATTCGGCGCGCCCTGTACATGGACGCGTACGATACGCCGTGGCCAGGTTGGAGCGCGATAGATCAGAGAGATGATATGGAAGAAGTCGCTGATGATACGAGGAATGCCTCGCCTACCCAAATCGGAGCCGCGCATGTGGGCCGCCTGGCGCGATTGCTCGCGGGGCTCGCCGTAGCCGCGGCGCTCATGGCGAGTGTCGCGGGATGCAGTCCGCTGCTGGGCCTGCCGGAGCTCAGTAACGGTGGGGCCGCGACGTCGAGTAACGAAGTTCGGATGGGCATCTCATCGTTTTTGCAGCAACAGGTCACAATCAAAGCCGGCGAATCGGTCAAGTTCGTTGATTCCGCGCAGGCGGGTGGCATTCATTATCTCTGCGTGGGGCAGAATCAGCGGTGCCAACCGACGCCAGGGACGCCAGCGCAGCTAGCCAATCCACAGGGACTCCTCTTCAAGAATGGACAGCCGCCTGCGCTGATTCAATTCAAGACGCCCGGTGTGTACAAGGTTATTTGTCTCATTCACCCTGGAATGGAAGTCACTGTCGTGGTCAAGTGAGGGCCGCGCGACATTCGCGGACTCACAATGTGACCTGAGGGCACATAGGCTAGTAGGCGCGGCGGCGCGAGCCTGTGAGCGCGCGGACGAGCACGAGAAGGATGGCGGCGCCAGAGAGGGCGACGATCAGGCTAAAGAGGTTGAGACCGCTCATGACGAAGGTATCTGGCTGCAGAAAGGTGAGAACGGCCCCGGCCAGGCTCGCGCCTACGACGCCGACGGCGATGTCCATCGTGAAGCCCATGCCTCCACCCTGCACGGCGAAGGTAGACATGCCCCCGGCGACCCCACCGATGATGATCCACGCGAGTATATCCCACATTGTCCTTCTCCTTGTGTGGCATGCCGCCGTTGTCGCTCGCGAGCGCGGGCGAGCCATAGCAGTGGCGCTTCCTGTGTGAAACAATTCGCATGCGCCATACCAACCCGCCGCACAGAGGTGTAACAGGGATGTTGGAGCGTGCGCGCCTGTGTGTTTGCCCGCGGGGAGCGCCTTGATAGGATCGGGTCGAGTGAGGCCAGAGGCGCTGGTGAGTGGTCCGTTTCGATGGCCTTAAGGGAGGCGCCAGATCGAAACTGGGCGTCGCGTCGAAATGGTCACCAGGGTTTGCGAGTTGTCGCGACATTCGGACGCCTGTAGGCGCAGCTAAAGATCGACTCAAGCCTGCTTGGCAGCATGCGACAGGTAGCGATCGGGGACGATTCATGAGCCTTGAGGCGGCCAATGTCGTGTCTTGACTCTTTGCGCGATATTACTATACTTTCTGAAGTGTGTGGGAGCTCGAATCACGTCTTGTACCTGTAACCTGCAAGTAATAGATATAGGTGTGTGGACGAGCGCTGCGATTGGGCGCGTACGATGGCTTGTGTGTATCATGGTTCAGGAGCGAGGTTGCGGCGGGCGGCCGTTCCCTCGCTCCTAGCGTATCCCGTAGCAAGTTTCTTAGCAGGTTTGTCGCAGGCATGTTGCGTCTGCGCGACCGAATGATAAACAGCGAGAGCGAAGGCAAGACATCTATGCGAGGATTGGCCATAGTCGGCGCGGTGGCGCTGATCCTGATAGTGCTTTGGGATATTTTCGAGACGATCGTGCTGCCTCGTCGTGTGACGCGCCATTTCCGCTTGACGAGGCTGAT
>DASQSS010000155.1:0-6815 GCA_035642255.1 Ktedonobacterales bacterium
ACATCGAGGTCTTCTACAACCGCCAGCGCCGCCACTCAGCGCTCGGCTACCTCTCGCCGGATGCCTATGAGAGGAGGTGGACTACCACAACACCGGTCGTTGCCTAACCATGAACTGTCTACCAAACCGGGGCAACTTCAGTTTCCACCGTTTCCTCTACGACGCGTACCGGGTCAACCGGGTCAGATGCCATGTCCTACCCACAGCTCGCCTTGATCCAGAGTTACCTCAAGCAACTGCGTTTGCCCGCGATCGCGCGGGACTGTGTGGCGCTGGCGCGGGAAGCCGAGCAGCAAGGCGCGGGCTACCTCGGCTATCTCCAGACGCTGCTGGCCCAGGAGGTGGCCCAGCGCCATGACCACCAATTGCGTCGCTACCTGCGGCAAGCCCAGTTCCCCTATGAGAAGCGGCTGGAGGACTTCGACTTCTCGGTGGTTCCCTCGGTTCCCAAGACGCGCGTTCTGGAGCTGGCGCAGGGCGCTTATCTGGCGCAGCATGAGAACGTGCTGCTGGTCGGTCCCAGCGGCCTGGGCAAGACCCATCTGCTCATTGGGCTGGGACGCGCCGCCTGTCTGCGCGGCTCGCGCGTGCTCTTCCGCACCGCCGCCGCGTTGGCCAATGAGCTGGAGGTGGCCCAGCAGCAGTTGAGCCTCCCCAAGCTGCTGGCGCAGTATCGCCGCTACGCGCTCATCCTGGTCGATGAAGTCGGTTATCTGCCCTTCTCCCCGACGGCAGCGGAACTGCTCTTCCAGTTCTTCTCGGATCGCTACGAGCGCGCCAGCGTCGCGCTCACCTCGAATCTCGACTTCGCGCATTGGACGGAGGTGTTTGGCCATGAACGCATGACGGCAGCGCTGCTCGACCGGCTGGTGCATCGCAGCCATATCCTGCTGCTGGAAGGCGAGAGCTTCCGCTTCCGCCAGAGTCTGGAACACCACCAGGAGCAGCTAGTGGACACGCCGGCGACGACGTGATGACCGATCCTGAGGTGGCCGATTTCTCAACATCGAACGGCCGGTTTCTTGGCTCTTGTCCAAAAGAGGTGCCAGTCAAGCGGAGTTGTAGAGCACGCGTCGGCGCAATAAGTCAAAGTTGGCGCGCCCATACATCTGGCGCTTGAGCATCTTGATTCGATTCACCTGCCCCTCCACTTGCCCTTGGCTGAGCGGTGAACTCAAGGCGGCGGTGACGGCGGCGTAGTCACGCTGGACACCACGCACAAAGCTGACGAGTTCGGGAATGCGGCAGTGTTTGGCTTCAGCGAGCCAGACATCGAGGTCCAGCGCCGCGCGTGTGCGGACCATGTGGCCAAAGTCACTGACCAGGCGCTGGGCAGTCGCAATTACCGCGCTTGCCTGGCAGAGCGCTGCGCGGTAGGCGCGTTCGTCATCGGTGAGGTCTTCGACGGGGCGCAGCAGGAGCCAGTGTGTCTGGCGTGGGGAGAAACGAGGTCGCGCCGGCGGAGCGTTCGCTCCGTCCTCACCGTGTCGACGCCGTCCGGGACGGCGTGGCCCGGTCCGCCAGGTGCGCACGTACTGGCGCAGCGTCGAGGCGGCGCCCCTGTATCCCTGCTCCCGAATCTCCAGCAGTAACACCGCGCTGTTGTGTTCGCCTTCCTCCCAGCGTCGCCGCAGATAGGCGGCGTAGTGCTCAGTCTTACTGGGGCGGCGGCGTGGAGCGCAGGGGCGATACTGGCCAGCGCGCAGGTAGGTGCGCACCGTTTCGCGGCTCACGCTGGCGCGTCGAGCGACCTCACGCAGCGAATGCCCTGCCGCCGCCAGCGCCACCACGCGGTCATAGCGTGCGCGACGTTGGTCATCCACTGCCGCGCGCTCGCGTTCCACCCGAGTGGGTGCTGGAACAGCGGGCGTCGTTTGTTCAGGTGGCGCCTCACGCGCCGCGCTGGTGGTTATCTCACCAGGCGCACTGGTCGTGCCGTCCGCGTCGCTCGTGTCGCTCGTGTCGCTTGACGGCCAGAGCGCTGCGGCAACCCGCGTGAGGACGCGATGTTCGCGGATGAGCAGGCGGTCCAGCGCCTGCCCGAGATTGCGCACCAGATGAAAGCGGTCCGCGACCTGGACGGCTTGGGGTGCGCCCTGGCGGACACCGTCAGCAAACGCCCCGCCACGATCCCGACTGACCACCTCCATCTTGGCGCCGCCATGCGCGGTTAACCAGGCAGCGAGGGTCGCCGCCTCCCGATCCGGCAACAGGTCAATCACACAGTGCTGGTCGAGGTCGACCAGCAGCGCGCCATAGCGCAGCCCGCGCCGGAAGGCAAAGTCATCCACGCCGAGCCGACGCAACTCTGGCGCGACCTCACTGACGGAGGGAAGTGACGCGCGACGGATCAGGCGCAAGAGACTATTGCGGCTTATCCCATGAGCGCTCAGACGCAGCCGCTGTGTCAATCGACGCCCAGCTTGGCCACCTAACGCAAAACTCACCGCTTCGAGGTGGCGTCGCAGCGCAGGCGTGCGCCGTTGATAACGTGGAGCCAGATCGGGCAGGCGCTCACGAAAGGTCTGACGCGGACAGGCGGGATTCAGGCAGCGGAACCGCCGCGCATGCAGCCGCACATAGACCGGCAGCTCGCCCAAGGGGAGATCCGCGAGCACGCGGATGAAGCGGCTGTGCGCCCGATGTGAGCGCCGCTGGCAGTCTGGACAGCGCGTGGTTCGAGCAGTGGAAGAAAGGTCAACGGTGATCTGGTCGGCGGCGATGGTCAGCGTGTCCAGGCGCAACCTGGCCCACTGCGGCGCGACGGCGGCAAGCAACGAGATGAGACGCACAGGTGAACACTCCAACAGCGCGTAGGTTATGAAGCGACGGGCAAACGCCGCTGGTGTTCTACCATGTCATGCCGCCTGACTGGCACCTTATGTGGCCAAGAGCCGGTTTCTTGACATCGTTCACAATTGTGTAGCGTCTGCGCCCACCCAGCGAGGGCGCAGATAGACGACGACCTGCTGGCGCACCAGGCCAGCTACCGCACCACAGCGCGTCACTACGGTGTCCACTGGGATGCGCTGCAGCGCCATGAGCGCGCCCACCTTGGCCTGTCCTTTCGCCAGAGTCAGGAGGCGCAGGCGCTTATGCATACGGACCGATTAGTCGCGCGCGTCGAGCAGCTCGAGGGCGCCGTTGACCGTGTGCTCTCTCGTGGCGAGACGGCGGGTGACGATCGCCTGATTCTGCAGGCGGTCAAAGAGGCGCGCGCAAATGTGGAAACCCTGTCGCGCATCGGCGTGATGGGCGACCTGGAGCGTCGCGTTGCGCTGTTGGAGCAGCTCCCCACCCGCGACGAGGGAGACGGCGATGACGACCGCGAGGCTTGAGCGACGGCTGGCCAAGCTCGAAGCGCGTGCGCCCGCACAGTACTCCGCATCGCGACGAGACAGCTTGCCGCCGCTAAGTCCTGAAGCGATCCGCGTCGTGCTGAAGATGCTGGTCGAGATGGGCGCCCTCATTCCGCCACCGCCGGGCCACCCCGACCACTGGCAGGAGTTGCGGCTGGCATTGTTCGGGCCAGGCCCACTTGCCAGCGACGACGACCACGAAGCGATAGGATGACCACCTATGGCGATGACTCCCACCCACGAGCGCGCCGCTTCCCGCGTTCGACTACGCCAGAAGTCGGGCTCCTGAGAGTGGCGGTAACCATGGCGCCTCTCTGAGTACCGGTCGCAATATACGATGTCATACTTTAACCAGCACATTGGCCTGGATCAATGCGGCAAAGTGCTGTGTGACCTGGCGTGGAAGTGAACCACCCGTGACGACAAGCCCAAGTTCCATATTCAGCGTGAAGGCATGAGCGGTGAGGTTGGCGCTGGAGATGAGTAACGTTCTCTCGTCTGCGACTGCACACTTTACATGGAGCGAGCCGTGCCTTCCAGTGTCATCGACGGGGCGCGCCTCCAGGGGCCAACGATGAATACGCGCACGCTCAGCAATACTGGGGCCGAGCGCCGCAAGACCATCATAGGCAACTTTCCCTTCACTCTCGAGTGGCGACTCAATCACGATGCTCAACTGGACGCCACGCTCGATCGCCTTGCCCAGCGCTTCGCGGATCCCGGAAACCTTGTAGGCGGCGAAAGTCACCACAAGCAGGTTACGCTGCGCTCCATTGATGAGCTCAAGCAGTGCCTGATCTGTCCGACGCGTTGTCCCACCATGTGGGCCGGTCCATACAAGATCGAGGGTTTGCGCGTTGCGTGTCGCACTTACGCTGTGTGCTGACGCTTGGAGCGCAAGCGCGATGCTAGCGGGAGCAAATTCTGGCGCGTGACGATGCCAGACATCGACGAGATGTCCTGCTTGTTCACGGTAGTGCGGGTTCGCTACAGCACTTTGCGCTCGCGTGCGAATGTCTGGCCAGTCGCCCGTGATGCTGCCGCCAATTGCGTGTGCTAGGGACACCACTGTTGCTTGCGGCACATCCTCTACCAGTTTCAGGATGGCGTCTAGCAATTGCACTGGCGCTCGAAAGGCCTGGGTCACCATACAGGTCACTCCTGTGACTCATGCCTGCGTAAAGAAGGAGAGATCAGCACATTCGACCGTTGGAACGAGCACTGCCCGATCAAGGTATTTGTTGCCGCGCTCACATGCTGTCTCGGGGGCAAAGAGACAAGCATGGCAGGCTGCGCCGTGCAGCGCGTTTGAAGACGTATGCGGACTGTGCTCCGAACAGAGTGGATCAGATGCGCACCAGCGCATCTGATCGAGGGCCATGTCAATATGACGGCCGAGTTGCTCTTGGCTGCCAAGGCTGACCAAGCCGCCCAACGTACCTTCACTATCGGGCGCCGCTGTATAGATGAGTATGCCAGCCATCGGGCCATCGTCATCCGTCGATGAAAGCGAATAGATTCGCTCAGATAGACTTGCCGACGTATACCCTGACTCGAGCGCCAGTTGGCGCATGAGCGCGTGGGCGAACGAGTGCAGTAGCACAAATCGTAGGCCAGGGTAGTGCGCGTCAACGGGTTCCAGATGACGGAGGCCTCGCCATCGGCGATGCGCATCTCGAAACGCCCGCTCGTGGCGCGCTACACGCTCACTGCGCTGGAGCCAGTTCTCGATGGCATGTTCATCAAATTGCAGAAAAAGACCCTCACCGCGCACTTCGGCAGCGGGTATCCACACTGGGTCACGCCGGGAGAGCGGCGCGATCGCCTCCTCCGGTAGCTCACCTGCTTCTCCATAGTCGCCGGGGGAGATGATGCGGGTGAATCCGATAAGCGCTGAGACTTCACGTAGCCGTTCGACTAGGACAACACGCGATAGGGTTCGTTCGTAGCCTCGTGGCGCAGCGACTTCCGTGATGCGGAAGTCGCTGGTGCTGGCGATAGGCCGTTGCCCGCTGAAGATACGCCATTCAGGCGTCTTGAGTGACGTGGAGGTGGCATCGGTAGCGCCCGCACCGCTGCGCCTCCGCTCAATGGCCGCCCACACATCGGCGTCGCTGTAGGTGGCGAATTGCGGGAGTTGCCCGAGGGAACGCAATAATTCTACATTCTGCTTGCTCGCCACCTTGTCGAGGACATGCCAGTGGGTCTCCACCAGTTGTCCTAGCCGATCAACGCCAGTGGGAACAGAGAGCGCCGAGAGCGTGACGGGGAACCAGCTGTTCGACGCGCCGAGCAATATCGTGCGCATCTGTTCGCCGCAGCGTTTGTCGTCGTAATCGCGCAGGTGAGGACGCCGCCCACGACACAGTGGCAGCCATGCGGTCGCATCTCTGCCAAAAGCGTCCGACATGCGGCGCTGAGCCCCGCACTCCTCGCAGACCACCTGGACATCAGCCGCCTCGCCCGAGACGCCGAGCTCTCTGAGCCGCAAGCGCGCGCGGCAGTCGGTCTGTCCGCGGTGGACGAAATACACCCAGGGAAAATCATCGAGGTGTCCGTGCTGTCCGTGCATACAGGCGACGAGAAAGCGCGCTGGTAGTACTGTCGGCGCGGCGCCTGGCTTGTTGCAGTTTTGATGGACATAGCCTGTGCGGTCAGTGCGGTACGGATCGACTTTGAGCGTGAACAGCCCAGAATCGAGTGGCGCAAGCAGACGGCAATAGGGGCACACCATCCACCGTGGAAACGTGGCGACGGGCACGCCGATCGACGTGGCGTCTCCAAAGGCAAGATCGCCCGATGACGTAGCGTCTGGCGCCAGAGGTGGCGTCACGAGCCGCTTCACCTGCGCGCCCAGCGCGTGTTGCACGGCAAGCCGCAGCCGCTCTTCGCCAATCTCTCGCGACTGTGTGATATCCCAGTCTTCCAGTCCCATAACCATGACCGAGAGATTGGGAAGGTCAACCACTGATCCGATGCCATACATCGTCAGGAGCTGACTGGGGCGTAGCTCTCCAACACGTCGCCTCGTTTTCTGTTCGCTCACGCGCGCTCCTCCTCTCCCTCATCCGTTCTCGATTGTGCTGGAGCCGCTTCCAGTGGTCGGTCTGGCTCGGTATCCATGCTCCGCTCATCGAGGATAAGTCCCACACTGGGCTCGACATCGCGCAGTGAATTCAGGCAGGTGAAGAGACTCCATTCCTGGAGATCTGGGTAGCGCAGGAGGCCGAGCGTCTTGCCATCCTTCCGGTCGCGGTAGCCCAGCACGCGCCCCCCAGAGGCACGCGCCGCCTCGCTGAGCCAAGCATCTACGCGAGCTAGCAGCTCCAATCGGACGAGCTCACCCACCTCCTGCTTGCTCGTCACCAGCGCCGCGCGTGTCGCTAGCTCGGTGAGCGCCTGCTGGACGTACGGATGGTCGCGGGTGATTGCGCCTGCCCGGGTGTTCTCGCTGAA
>DASQSS010000156.1:0-14971 GCA_035642255.1 Ktedonobacterales bacterium
CGCGCTGGGGCATTGCGGTAGGTATCTTCGAGGTCAATCCAGCCGTTGCGCAAGGCCAGCAGCACAGCCTCAGTGCGCGAGCCAACGCCCAGCTTCGAGAAGATGTTGCCCAGGTGCGTATGCACCGTGCGAACACTCAAACTGAGCCGCCGAGCAATGTCTTTGTTGGGCAGACCGCGCGCCGCCTCCTGCAAGACTTCCATCTCACGGTCAGAGAGGGGCGCTCGCTCTTCCGTGACCGCGCGGCGCTCAGCTGCCAAGCGCTGGGCGCGCGCTTCGATGGCCGGATGCAGCGTCGTGTCTCCGCGATGTACCGCCCGCACCGCCTCGACTAGCTCACGTCCGCGCACATCCTTCAGCAGAAAGCCCGCCGCGCCCGCGTCGAGCAGCTTCATCACATATTGCATGTCATCGTGCGCGGTCAGCGCGAGGACGGCGAGTTGTGGCATGCGCGCTTTGATCTGGCGTGTCGCCTCGATGCCATTCATCACCGGCATCGCAATATCCATGATGACGACATCGGGCTTGAGCCGCACAGCCTCGGCGACGGCCGCCGCGCCATCGCCCGCCTCGGCGACCACACGCAGGTCCGGCTCGGCTTCGAGCAAGCGGCGAGTGCCCTCACGTACTAACACATGATCATCGGCGATCAAAATCGTGATAGGCGTATTCAGGTCGTCGTCACCGGTTGTTCCGTCGCGCTGCGTCTCAGACTGAGAGGCTGACTGCGACTGACTATCGCTCTTCGCTGACATTATCCCGTCCTTTCGCTCGAATGCCCCTGCACGTAGTATACGTACCTTTGCGGGAAGTTACGAACAAAATCCACTAAGCGATAGTGCGCAAATACGCGCCGCCATGTGCGCCGCTCTACGCGCCATATCATGCGTCATCATGCGTCACGCGCCGCTCGCCGTATCCGGCGCCAGCGCTTCCGCTCCCCACGGATGAATGCATGGCGCTCGCTCAGCCCAAGTCATTCCAGATCATTCTCGCACGGCTGCAATCGTCCAGACCCCGATCAGACTCAGACTTGGATTCGGACTTGGATTCGGACTTGGATTCGGATTTGGCGCGTAGCGTACGCCGAGAGATAGCGGCGTTGGCCTTGTTTCTGCGCACATGGCCGCCAGCGCGCCTTCCCCGCGCATCGTGGGCGAGGGCGCGCTGACCTTCATGGAGTGGGGTTAGCTATCGAGGAGTAAGGACACAGATCATGCAAGGAACCTCTCCAACCGCGTCTGCTGGCGCGCCGCAGGTGGCCGCGAGGCAGGCGCCGGGGCAGAGCCGCCGGGGACGTGGCAGCGTCAATTCAGGTCGCGGCGAACGACTGATCGATCTCACTCTAGGGGGTGGGCTGGTCGCCGCCAGCGTCTACAGTGGATTGCGCAGACGCTGGGCGCTGACCGCGCCGTTCGCAGTGAGCGGCGGATGGCTGCTCTATGCGGGCGCGACGGGTCATTTCTCGCCCTATGCGGCGCTCGGACTGGTGCGCTCAGGTCAGCGCTCGGATGGCGGCCTGTTGACGCAGCGCTCCATCACGATCAGCAGGCCGCGCACCGTGGTGTATGCCTACTGGCGCGATCTCTCTCATCTACCGACCTTCATGCCCGACCTGATCTCAGTGACAGAGGAAGGCGCACGGTCGCACTGGGTGGCGACCGCGCCGCTCCAGGCGACAGTCGCGTGGGACGCCGAGCTGACCGATGAGCGCCCCGGCGAGCTGCTGGCGTGGCGCTCCCTGCCTGGCGCGGACGTCACTAACGCCGGTGAGGTTCACTTCGCCGACGCGCCCGGCGAGCGCGGCTGTGAAATCACGCTGAGCCTGACCTATGATCCACCCGCTGGCACAGCGGGCGCGGCGGCGGCGCGCATCTTTCGCAAGGAGCCAAGCCAGCAAGTGGATGAGAGTCTGCGCCGACTGAAAGCGATTTTGGAGGCAGGCGAGGCGCCTACGACCGAGGGTCAGCCACACGGACGACTTGGCGCGGGCAGCGGACGCTTGATGGCGCGCATGAGATGGCGCGCATGAAAGGAGCGATGCGATGAGAGCGCTCTGCTGGCACGGCCCGCATGACGTGCGTGTCGAGACTGTTCCCGATCCGCAAATTCTCAATCCCCATGACGCGATCGTGAAGATCACCTCCACGGCGATCTGCGGCTCGGACCTGCATCTGTACGACGGCTACATCCCCGCGATGCTGCCGGGCGACATCCTGGGACACGAGTTCATGGGCGAGGTGGTCGAGGTCGGCTCCGAGGTCGCGCAGATTCAGATGGGCGACCGCGTCACCGTGCCGTTTCCTATCTCCTGCGGGAAGTGCTTCTTCTGCCAGCATGAGAAGTATTCGCTCTGCGACAACACCAATCCACATGCCGCGCTGGTCGAGAAGCTCTGGGGCTACTCGCCCGCTGGTATCTATGGCTACTCGCAGTTGCTCGGCGGTTACGCTGGCGGGCAAGCGGAGTATGCGCGCGTACCCTTCGCCGATGTCGGGTTGCTCAAGATCCCCGAAGGGCTGCGCGACGAGCAGGCGCTCTTCCTGACAGACATTCTGCCGACCGGCTACATGGCCGCGGAGAACTGCGACATTCATCCCGGCGACGTGATCGCCGTCTTTGGCTGCGGCCCGGTCGGTCAGTTCGCCATCCAGAGCGCGCGGCTGCTCGGGGCCGCGCGCATCATCGCGATTGACCTGGAGCCAGAGCGACTGCGCATGGCGGAGGAGCTGGGCGGCGCCGAGACGATTGACGCTAGCGAGAGTGATGTCACGCAGTTGCTCAAGCAGATGACTGGTGGGCGCGGACCAGACGCGGTGATCGACGCGGTAGGCATGGAGGCGCATGGCTTCGGGACGTTTGGCCTCTATGACCGCGTGAAGCAGTCACTGTTCCTGGAGAATGATCGGGCCTTCGTGCTGCGCCAGGCGATTCTGGCCTGCCGCAAGGGTGGTACGCTCTCCATCGCGGGCGTCTACAGCGAGTTCGCGGATAAGATCCCCGTGGGTGCGCTGATGAACAAAGGGCTGACAGTGCGCAGCGGCCAGACGCATGTGCAGAAGTATCAGGGCAAGCTGCTGGAGCGCATCGAGCGCGGCGAGCTTGACCCCTCGCGCATCATCACCCACACGCTCCCGCTCGACGAAGCGCCACACGGCTACGACATCTTCAAGCATAAGCGCGACGGCTGTGTCAAAGTCGTGCTGAAGCCCTGACGGGCGCGTCGCAATCGTCGCGTGGAGTGATCGCTGAAAGACGCTGAACCCTCATCCGTTGTCCACCTCTCATGAGGAGACGGGCCGGAATGAGGGTTCAGCGCGTGCGATCTCGTCAGCGGGCTGTCACTCACGATCTCGCGATTATTGCCCGGTGGTAGCGAGCGTATCGCTGGCGGCGATTTGCGGCCGGAACGCCGCGGACTTCGGCGCATTGAGCGCCTGCTCGCGCGCGGTGGGGCGCGCCTCGCCCAGAGCGCCTGCCGTCAGCTCCTGGTAGGCAAGTGGGTCCTTCGCGGATGCCTTGCCCGCCTCCAGAATGGCGAAGCGCTCGGCTAGCGCGCCTACCACCGTCATGGTCGCGGCGACGCCAGAGAGTGTGCGGGCGGCGCGCGGTCCCACGAAGCGCGCGGTCAGGCGCAGCGTGAGCGGGGTCGCCATGCCGCCGCCAATCGCGCCAAAGCGATAGACATTACCCCAGAGGCCATGCCGCAGCGGCTTGTTGATGCGCTTGGTCACGACGGCTTCGCGCGCGGTCACCAGCACGATCTGCGAAGCCGCGCCAATCACTTCCGCCACCTCGATGGACTCACGCACGCGCTCGCTTTCAGGCTCATGCTTGCCGAAGAACATCGCCAGCAGCGTCAACGCGCCTGCCCCTGAGGCCAACGCCGTCGACAGGAAGAGCGGCCCCAGCAGCACCCCGCCAGCCGCCCAGAGCGGCACTGCCGTCGCCGCGATCAGCACACCCGTGTAGCCGCCAAGCCCAAGGCCAAACAGCCCATGCAGCACAGAGAGCGGTTTCGCGGGAATCAGTCGGAGCGCAAGTCGTCCCAGCCAGCTCTGGCGACGGATAATGACATCGTCATCCGCCGCCTGGCGCAGCGCGAGCGCGCCTGACACGAGGCCGAACCCTGACAGGAACCAGGTGCCAACGCTCAGCGGTGAGCTGATCTTGAAGACGCGGAACATGCGGAAGAAGCGTTCCGGGCGATGCAGGTCCACGATCAGCAGGATGGGACAGATGATCGCCAGCGCGAGGCTGAGGTAGCGAGCGTGCCGCGCCGTCTCACGGCCGCCGCGCCCGCCAAAGAACTCGGCCACCGCGCCGATCATCGATGCGCCGCCCGCGATGCCGCCCAGCCAGAAATAGACGGGAATGTACCAGCGCCATCGCGGCGTTTTGATCATCGGGCGATCATAATAGGTCGCGCGCGCACCATCCGTAGGCGGCATCTGGTCATTCGGACGCAGCGCAGGCAGTAACATCTCGCCGGGTGGCCGATCATATAACTCCATTGTTCTCGATCCTCTCATCACAAGCACGGCTCGATCACGGGTTCACCGCAGTGCAATGGTTGCCTCTCTGGCCTCCGCTCTCGCCACCGAGAAGCCCCGGAGAGGAAGCCAGAGAGGCCACGCTCACGCGCCCCATCTACGCGCCAGAAATGTCACCGCGGTGGCCACGCCGAGCGCCAGCGCCGTCGCGACGGTCGCGATATAGCCCGGAATCACCTGCGCCTGTGGCACATGCGGATTCTCTGGCAGGTTATAGACTTCAGGCGTATCGACCAGCAGGAAGAAGGCGTTGAGATCGCCCACGCTGGTCTGTTCGTCCACGCCATAGAGGTAGGCGTCAGTCACGCCACGCTCGTGGAGTTGACCGACGCGCGCCCGCGCCCGCTCACGCAGCTCCTCGATCTCGCCAAACTGGATGGACTGCGTGGGGCAAGCCTTGGCGCAGGCTGGCTCCATCCCATCTTTCTGGCGGTCGTAGCAGAGGGTGCACTTCCATGCGCGCCCATCCTCCTCATGCAGGTCGATCACGCCGAACGGGCAGGCGATGGTGCAATAGGCGCAGCCGTTGCAGATGTCGGGCTGCACATAGACATCGCCAAACTCGTTGCGGATGATGGCGCCGGTTGGGCAAGCCTCCAGGCATCCGGCGTTCGTGCAGTGCTTGCAGACATCGCTCATCATCAGCCAGCGGTGCTCGCCAAAGAGGCCACCCGTCTGCTCGTCCACTGTGCGCGAGCGGGTCAATGTCATCGCGCGACCACCATCGGCCTGCGCGCCCGATGATGATCGCAGCGACATCAGATCAATGCCGCCATGCCCGTTGCCGCTGTCGCGCACGCGATCACTGATCGCCGCCGCGCCAGAGCGCTCGCCGACGATGTGGCCACCGACGCGCGCGGTGCGGTCGAACTGCTCGACGAACGCGACGTGACGCCATGTCGTCGAGCCGAGCGCGATGGTATTGTCGTAACTCATGCCGGTAAACTCGAAGTTGTCCCCCGGCAGCTGATTCCATTGTTTACAGGCCACCTCACACGCTTTGCAGCCAATGCAGAGCGTTGTGTCGGTGAAGAAACCCTTCGCCATGACTCTCTCCTGATCGCTCTACATGGACTACAATGGCAGCCCGGCCAGCGGCGAGTTGTGCAGCATCTCCTCGCCTTCGCTCTGTGTCCGATCAACCGCGCCACCCTGGCTGAGGTCCGCCTGTGGCATTTGCTGCTCGTTGGCCTGCGGACGCTGCGCCCGTGGCCCTTTGCGTATGTTGCAGGTTAGCGCCTTGGCCTCGTGAATCTTCACATTTGGCTCCAGCGCGACACCAATCAGATCGTTCACGATGTCGCCCGTCACGATGCCCGCTGGGCCCCAGTGATAGGGCAGGCCGATGACATGGGTCACCTGACCATTGATGCGCATCGGTTGCATGCGCGGCGTGACGAGCGCCCGCGCCTCGATCTCCGCGCGTGAGGTCGAGATGGTCACCATGTCGCCGTTGGCGATACCCTTCTGCTGCGCCAGCTCTGGATTGAGCTCCACGAACAGCTCTGGCTGTAGCTCGGCGAGCCAGCTATTCCAGCGCGACATCGCGCCTGAGGTGTGATGTTCGGTGACGCGATAGGTCGTCAGCACGAAGGGGTACGCCGGGTTCGGTGGCCCGTGGCGCGGATTGTCGTTGTAGGGGTTGTCCGGCCGATCGAAGGTCTCCATGCACGGATTGCTCTTGTACTTCGGATAGAGCGGATTCTCCATCGTCGACTCGAACGGCTCATAGTGCGCTGGCAGCGGCCCATCTTTCAGGCCGTGTGGCGCGAAGAGCCAGCCACGTCCGTCGGCATTCATGATGAACGGATCGGAGCCAGAAAGCGCATCCATACCTGCGCCCTTCTCATCGGCGTCTTCGTGCGGAGCCTTGCTCTCGACGAAATCAGGCACATCATAGCCTGTCCAGCCGCCCTTGCCGTCGTTGCGCGACTGATCCCACCAGACGAGCCGCTTGCGTTCGGACCACGGCTTGCCGTCGGGGTCAGCCGAGGCGCGATTGTAGAGGATGCGCCGGTTGGCGGGCCACGCGAAGCCCCACTTGCTGTGGTTGGTCTCCTCGCCCGGCTTGTCGCGCTCGCGGCTGGCCGAGAGGTTGACATCTTTCTTCGGCACATAGCCGGAGTAGATCCAGCAGCCACAGGCCGTGCTGCCGTCGTTCTTCAACTGGGCATAGCCGGAAACCTGCTCGCCTGTCTGGGTCGAGTAGCCGCTGATCTCCTGGGCGACCGAGAGCACACTCGGCTCCTGGATGGCGCCTTCGAGCGGATAGTCCCACGTCATCGCCTGCAGTGGACGGTCGCGCTCATCCGTGCTCGTCTCATAGAGCTTGCGCAGCCGCAGGCCGAGATGCACCATGAACCATGTCTCCGAGCGCGCATCGCCCGGCGGGTCCACAGCTTTGTCGTGCCACTGCAAGAGCCGCTGCGTATTGGTCAGGCTGCCGTCCTTCTCAGCCGACCAGGCGGCTGGCATGAAGAAGACCTCGGTGTCCACGGACGCGGGATCCTGGCCATCCATGTGCCAGAACTCCGCCGTCTCCACCAGGAAGGGGTCGCGCACGACGCACCATTCCAGCTTGCGCATCGCCTCGCGCTCCACGATGGACCCGGGGCCGCCGACAGCGAAGTTTTCGCCAAAGACGAACAGGCCACGCATCTTGCGGTCCTTCATCTTGAAGAACATCGGGTAGTACGAGTAGTCGCCCTCGTCCTCCAGCTTGGGCAGATATTGATAGCCCCACTGGTTGGCTTCGGTAGCGGCATCCCCATAGAACGCCTTGAGCAGGCTCACGGCATACTTCGGGAAGTTGTTCCACCAGCCCGTCGGCGCCTGGAGCGACTCGCAATACTCCTTGAAATCTCTGGTCCCTTCCATCGGCATCTGCAGGTAGCCCGGCAGCAGATTGAAGAGCGTCGGGATGTCAGTCGAGCCTTGAATCGCGGCGTGACCGCGCAACGCCAGGATGCCGCCGCCAGGGCGACCGATGTTGCCGAGCAGCAGCTGCAGAATGGCGGCTGTGCGGATGAGCTGCACGCCTGTGGTGTGCTGAGTCCAGCCGACAGCGTAGCAGAAAGCCGTCGTGCGGTCGCGCCCGGAATTCGCGGTGACCGCTTCGGCTACCTGGAGAAAGACCTCCTTCGGTGTGCCGCAGACCTGCTCGACAAACTCCGGGGTGTAGCGCGCGAAGTGTCGCTTGAGAATCTGGAAGACGCAGCGTGGGTCTTGCAGTGTCTCATCGCGCTGTGGTGGGCCACTCTGATCGCGCTGTGAGCGATGCGAGTAGCTCTCCCCCGTCATCGCCTGGTGGTGACCAGCGGCGGAGGGTACGTTTTCTCCTTCATAGTTCCAGGAGGAGAAGTCATACTTGTGCTTATCGGGCTCATAGCCTGAGAAGACACCTTCGAGGTCCTCGGTGTCACGGAAGTCCTTGTTGATGATGGTCGAGGCGTTGGTGTAGCGCAGCACGTACTCCTTGAACCATTTGTCGTGTTCAAGGGTGTAGTTGATCAGTCCGCCAAGGAGGGCGATATCGGAGCCAGGTCGCACAGGTGCGTAGACATCGGCGGACGCCGAGGTGCGCGTGAAGCGCGGATCAATGTGGATGATCTTCGCGCCACGCTCGCGCGCTTCCATCACGAAGCGGAAGCCAATAGGGTGGCACTCCGCCATGTTGGAGCCTTGAATGACGATGCAATCACTGTTGACGAGATCCCACTGGGCGGTGGTCGCGCCGCCACGTCCGAAGCTGGTACCCAGACCGGGTACAGTGGAGCTGTGTCAGATACGGGCCTGGTTGGTGATGTGCACGATGCCTAAATTGCGGAAGAGCTTGAGGATCAGGTAGTTTTCCTCGTTGTCGAGGGTGGCCCCGCCAACGCTGCCGATGCTCTCCAGCCGATTGACGCGCACGCCATCAGCATTGCGCATCACAAAATCCTGGTCACGCGCTTCCTTGACCCGCTGCGCGATGCGGTCCATCGCCCAGTCGAGTGAGCGCTCTTCCCAGTGGTCGCTACGCGGCGCGCGATAGAGTATTTTGGTCGGTCGGTTGGGGTTGTTGACGAGCTGATAGGTCGAGGCGCCTTTGGGGCAGAGGTGGCCGGCGCTGATCGGGCTTTCGGGATTGCCCTCGATGTCAATGACCTTGCCATCACGATGATAGACCAGCTGACTGCAGCCGACGGCGCAGTATGGGCAAACTGATACACTGACCTGGGCGCCCTGAGTGCGCGACTCAAGCTGCTCGCTGCGCTTGCTCATGGGAACTGGCGCAAAGCCAATATGTCGGCGCATCCGTGCGCCCAGACCACCTGGCGCTCTGGTGGTCATTCCCTGCTCACTGTTCCGCCGTACGATTGTCATGTCCGTTCTGCCTCCTGCGGCTACCACAGCACACGTCCTGACGACACGCGAGTAGAAACGTCCTAGTGCGACGTGTCGTTCGCTGCGCGTCGCAAGTTGTATGCCGCAGCCAGGCTACACACAGCCTCAGCCCCGCCGAACGCGTGGGCGAGGCAACCGTTCCAGCGCATGCCGTGGTCACGAGCAAGCCGCGCGGTTAGCTCTCCGCCACAGACACGCGGGGAGCGCGCTAGCGGCGCGACAGCAGCGAGAAGAGCGTCGAGACGCCCGCGCCATAGACGAGGTGGGTGCTCAGGTCTTTTGCGAGCGTTGGCGTGTCATAGTCCCAGATGGGCTTGTAGAGCTTTGCGAGGGGTAGAATGACATACGACATGCCCCAGACGACCGCGCCGAAAGGCGGGCCAGCGATGGCGCGTGGCGCGCGGGAAATGCGTGTCGAGCCGACGACCATGCCAAACAGCGCGCCCCAGCTGACACCGTAGAGCCAGTGGGTCAGGTCGTTCGTCAGCGCGGCGTACCGGTCGGAGAGTGGACGCTGCAGCAGCCCCTCATAGAGACGCTTGCCCACCTGGCCGGGCGCTGACGCTTTGCTCCAGTCGTCCAGACCTGGCTGGAACTCCCACGCGATCAGATCGGTGTCCCCACCGCCACGTTTGTAGCGCAGATAGCTGACGAGGTCCATCAGCGCGGTTCCCATGACGCCCGAAAGCGCGCCCCTGGCCAGGGCGCCCAGAGGAGTCATGCGTCTACGTTTGGCGGTCATTCTAGTGGTCATCCTGGCGGTCATCTTGGTGGTCATCGCTTCGCCTCCTGCTCACTTCTCATGCGCTTTCTCGCTCACGCCTCGTGTAGTACGGTGTGATAGACAGCGTAAAGCCCCAATCATCGCTGACTGGGGCTTCCGCGGTGAATGCGCGGCCATCCGGTTCATGGCTAGCCGCGCCGATCCGCCGCTTCTATGGCGTCTGGCGCGTAGTGAGCGTTCACCCGCCCGCGCGACAGCTCGCACAACGTCAGTTCGCTAGATCGAGGGGTTCGGGCCCTCGGTCTGCTCATTGGGGTAGCCCGTCAACTGTGAGCCAGAGGCGTCAAGACTCGACTCAGACTGCAGATTGCGCTGGCTCGGGTCTATGGGCATCGTGCCTGACGGCGCAACGCCTGAGCCGACACTATTCATCGTATTCGCCATATTCGAGCCAGCCATGCTGCTCCTGCCGCCACTCAACCCCGCGCGCGCCTGCTGGAGCGACTGGAGCACGACGCTCTGAATGCCTGGGATCGCGGCCTTGTCGATCGCGATGCCATCCTCCTGGAAGGAGTAGATGACGGTTTCAGGCAGGTGCTGCTCCAGCCAGTCAGCCATCCGCACCTCGTCGCGCAGATTGGCCTGCGCCGCCTGGATGGTCTCGGTGTCGCCGAAGGCCTGGGCGGTGGCGATGAGCAGCTCATAGGCGGCGATCTCCATATGCTCGGTCATGTAGTCATCGCGAGCAGCCTTGGAGAGCGCATCCGTGCGGCCACCCGCGGCGGCGCCAATCAGATTGCCCATCAGGCTGGTGCCGACAGACTTCGTTGTCGAGGGGCTCTCGTTGAACGACGCCAGCCGGTCGGCCATGCGCTGCTCGTGCATGTGCGTCTCATCCAGATGCTGCTGAATGCGCGCCTGAATCTGAGGATACTTCTCCGTGTCTTTGACCTGGCCTTCGAGCACCTGAACGATCTGATGCTCCATCGCGTGGGCGTCCTGTAGATAGGTAATCAGTTTGTCGCGAAGGTTGTCATTCTTCTTAGCCATGCGTGTTGAAACCTCCTGTGTCGCATCATCGCCACTGAGGACGTGGCTCAGCCGATCATCCGTTATCGGCTCCTGTCGGCTCCAACTCCTGCCGGAGCCTTGCATCATGCGCGCAAAGCAAGGACGCCTGCCGCTTCAGCCAGGCGCGACCAGATGGCCTCGTTCTCGCTAATGCGACAGATACGTCCGCTTGCGCTGCGCCTCCATGCGCTCATGCATAGCCGCACATCCTTATCCAGCGTCGAATCTTCCCAGTGTCACAGCGCTGGGTCGGCGACTCGACGTCCCTGGCGACTGTCTTTCTTTATCACAAGTTCCGTGCCACATATCACACAAGACGCGCTCTAGGACACACTCCAGACCCATCAAACCTGGCATTGGCGCGGCTGTATCTACCTGTATCTTTTGCCAGTATCCCGCTGTCTCGTGTGTATGTCGTCTACGCGGGCGGGCGAAACCATGTCTGGAACTGCGCCAGCAACATCGGATCGCCCTTGATCTTGAGCTTGCCACTGATGACCGCTGACATCGGGATGAGCTCGCCTCGCAGCAGCCGCAGCCAATCCTCAGAGTCCACTGTCGCGATCGCGTTGGGGGCCTCGGCGGCGCCCTGTCCATAGCTGAGCGCGCCGTTGGCGATCACCAGGCGCCAGACACTCTCCTCCGCGCCAGTGAAGTTGAACTGAATCGTCTTGTTGACGTTGGCCGCGCGGTCAGGCAGAAACGCCTCTTGTAGTCCCGCGAAGGACTGCGGGATGTTGGTGGGCTGGTCGGCCATCCGCTCCACGCTCCTCTCTCATCGAATCTCATCGGCTCAGATCACGCGAATCTTCATACTCATGCTGGTCATGCTGGCCAGCACGCTAGCCTCTGTCGCCGCGCGGGCGCCAATCGTCCCATCTATCAGCCGCGCACGAGCATCTCCGGACGTAGCTCATCGACGGAGCGGCAGCCGGTCAGCGCGAGCGTCACATCGAGATCAGCCAGCAGGTCGAGCATGACCTCACGCACGCCCGCTTCGCCAGCCAGCGCCAGACCGTAGGCGTATGGCCTGCCGACCAGTGTCATCGTTGCGCCGAGCGCCAGCGCCTTGAGCACATCGGCGCCCCGCCGGATGCCGCTATCGAAGAGCACGGGCGCCCGCCCGCCAACCGCCGCCACGACAGCGGGCAACGCGTCGAGCGCCGCGATCGCGCCGTCGAGCTGTCGGCCACCATGATTCGAGACGATCACGCCATCCATGCCCACGGCCAGCGCCCGTGCGGCGTCATCGGGATGCAGGATGCCCTTGAGCAGGATGGGCAGGCGCGTATGCTCACGCAGGGCCGCGAGGTCATCCCAGGTATGCGCTGGGTCGGAGAAAATCTGTGTCCAGCGCATAATGGCGGCCTGCGGATTCGCCTCAATAGGCTCCGCGAGCGATTGGCGAAAGACCGGGTCGGAGAAGTAGTTGCCCAGCCCTTCGCCTAGCAGGAACGGCAGATAGGCGTTTTGCAGGTCGCGCTCGCGCCAGCTAAGCATCTTGGTGTCAAGCGTGATGACAATCGCGCCGTAACCCGCCGCCTCCGCGCGTCGGACCATGCTCGCCGCCACCGCTGGATCATTGCCCCAGTAGAGCTGAAACCAGCGCGGAGAGTCGCCAGCGGCCCGCGCGACTTCTTCCATCGGCCGCGTCGAGGCTGTGCTGAGCATAAAGGGCACGCCAAGCGACGCGGCGGCGCGCGCCACAGCGACCTCGGCCTCAGGATGCGCGATGGAGAGCACGCCTATCGGCGCGAGCATGATGGGCGCCGCGAACCGCTGTCCCAGAACCTCCACATGCAGGTCGCGGCTGGAGATGTCGCGCAGCATCCGCGGCACGATGCGCCAGCGTGCGAACGCCTCGCGGTTGGCGCGCATCGTGTCCTCGCTGCCCGCCGCCCCTGCGATATAGTCGAACGCCGCGGGCGAAAGCTTCTCGCGCGCCTGCGCCTCCAGCGCTTCGAACGAGATGGGAATCGTCGGGCGCCGTCCCTGAAGGCCATTCAGGTAGATCTGGGTCTGCCGCGCCAGCAGCGCGGTCATCGGCGAGGTGGGATCACTCATGCTTCGCCTCCGCAGTGAGACTCAGTGAGACTGCCAATAGGCCTCAGAATAGACCTCAGAGTGTCGCGGGAGCATCGGAGGAAATGCGCGCCAGCGTGTCGGTGGCGCCTGCATTCGCCCGCATTCGCCCGCATTCGCCCGCATTCGCCTGTATTCGACGGAATGCCGAAATGGTAGCACATGCGCCACGCGCCTGCTAGCCGAGCCGCTAGCCGAGCCGCTAGCCGAGGTGGAGGAACTGCGCCAGGCCGTTCAGCATGAACTGCGCCGCGACCGCCGCCAGCAGCATCCCCTGCACACGCGAGAGCACGAGGATGCCCGTCACGCCGATACGCTTCTGGATGGAGAGGCTCAGGCGCATGGTGACCCAGCAGGCGATGAGGGTGAGCGCGGCGGCTACCCCAATGACGGCGCGCAGGAGGAGTTCTGGCCCGGCGGGATTGTTGGCTGTGGAGCTATTCAGCAGGATGAGGGTCGTGAGCGTGCCGGGGCCAGCGATCATCGGGATGGCGAGCGGAAAGACGCTGACATCCTCGCGCTTGCGCGCCTCACGCGCCTCACGCGCCGTCTCGCGTGCGCCCGACTGGCGGCCAAAGAGCATGTCGATCGCCACGAGGAAGAGCAGCGCGCCGCACGCGAGACTGAATGCGGGAGCCGTCACCCCCAGCGCGCCGAAGATGGCCTCGCCGAGCACGCCGAAGATCGCGACCACCACCGCCGCGATGATCGTCGCGCGGGTGACCACGAAGGCGCGCTCATAGGGTGAAAGGTCGGCTGTCAGCGCCAATGTCACCGGGGCCAGCCCGATTGGGTCTACCACGGTGAAGAGGGCGACCAGCGCCTTGATGAAGAATAGGACCATACCCCATAGCGTACCACACGGCGCTCAGTCGTTCGCGATGGCCAGCCATTTGAGTGTCTCGTTCGCGGCCTGCTCGCCGCTCAGCATCGCGCCGTGAATGCTGCTGGAGTTGGTGTATTCGCCCGCGAGGAAGAGTCCTCCGACGCCGCTCACGCTGCTCGACGGCAAATGCGCGAAGATGTCGGGCGGCTGGCGAAACTGCGCGAAGCGGATACGATAGGTCGCCAGATGACGCAGCTTCGCCAGGTCCTTGCCTGGGAACCACGGGGCCATCTCTTCGCGACAGCGCGCGATCAACGCCGCGTCGTCCAGCTCGGGCGTCCCCGGCACGGTGACGGAGAGCAGGTGCTGCCCCTTGGGCGCATAGGCGGGTGAGACATTGCTGATCTGCACGACATTGTTGACGAAGGCGTCAGGGTTGGCGTTCAGCAGCAGCTTGGGGCCTTTGTAGAGGCTCTGGGTGGAGCTGAAGTAGAGGCAGGTCGCGGCGACCGGCTCGCTGGGCAGGTCACGGTTGATGAGTCGCTGTGCGCTGGGCGCATCCGTCGCGATGACCACGGCCTCGCCCTGTACCTCTTCGCCGCCCGTCAGCGTCACACCGACCGCGCGGCCATCGGCCTCGACGATGCCCTCCACCCGTGTCTCCAGCTTGATCGTATCGGCTGGCAGCGCGGCGGCGAGCTGATCGGTGATGGCGCCGATGCCCTGCTCTGGGACGACGATATCGCCGCTGGCGAGCATCTTCAGCGTGAAGAGCATCATGCGCGCGCTCGTCTCCAGGCTGCGGTCGAGAAAGATGCCACCGAAGAAGGGACGCGCGAAATTTGCGATGAATCCGTCATCCTTGAAGTGGCGGCGCTTGAGCTCCTGATAGGCGCTGCGGTCGGCCCCCTTGAATGCCCTGCCCGGCAGCTTGCCGAAGAAGATGTCATGCTCTTTGCGCCGGCGCGCATAGCCCGCCAGCCGCAGAGTGCGCAGCTTGTCGCCGAAGGTCAGCAGCGGATTGGAGAGCGTCGGCACGATCAGCAGCGGTCTGCGGCGCGGATCGCCGACCTCACGCCACTGACCGTCGCGGATGATGACGGCTCCCGGCGTGAACTTGCGAAAGCGCAGAGCTTTGTAGTCGAGGTTGCGCCGCGCGGCGGGATAGGCGGTGAAGAACACCTGAAAGCCACGATCGAGCAGGAAGCCATCAGGACTGTGATCGGTGCGCACACGCCCGCCAGCATGGTCAGACGCTTCGATCACGCGAACCTCGTGCCCAGCCTCCACGAGCGCCTTCGCGCAGGTCAGGCCGGCCAGACCGGCTCC
>DASQSS010000157.1:0-13609 GCA_035642255.1 Ktedonobacterales bacterium
GCCCGTCACCCAATGCGCCTGCGCATACGCTCTACAACGCGCAGGCGCCCGTCGCGCAGCAGGGCGATACCGTCGAGGTACACCTGGTGGCGAAGGAGGCGCGTATCTCGATCGCGTCAGGCATCGCGTACGACGCATGGACCTTCAATGGCACGGTCCCCGGCCCGGTCATTCGCGTGCGGCAGGGCCAGACGGTCCACTTCACGCTAACGAATGATAGCAAGATGTCGCACTCGATAGACTTCCACGCCGCGCAGACGCCCTGGAGCGTCAACTATCAGCCCGTCGCGCCTGGCGCCAGCTTCTCCTTCACCTGGAAGGCCAACTACCCCGGCGCGTTCCTGTACCACTGCGGCACACCGCCGGTCATGGAGCACATGGCTAACGGCATGTACGGAGCCATCATCGTCGATCCTGCGGGCGGCTGGGCGACCCCGGCGCAGGAGTATGTGTTGGTGCAAAGCGAGTTCTACACGCAGCGCGCAGCCAACGGCGATTACACGCTCAATACTGCCAAGATGATGGACGACATGCCAGACTATGTGACGTTCAACGGCTACGCCAACCAGTACACGGAAGCGCCATTGACAGCGCATGTGGGCCAGCGGATTCGGCTATTCATCGTCAATGCTGGGCCGACCCACTTCTCAGCCTTCCATGTGATTGGCGCGATCTTCAGTGATACCTACGCGGATGGCAACCCTGCCAACCATATGCAGGGCGATCAGACAATCACCGTCCCGCCGGGTGGCGCCGCCGTCGCGGAGCTCACTATCCCTGACGCGGGCTCCTATCCCGTCCTGACGCATTCGTTCATGGACGCCGCGGTCGGCGCGCTCGGCATCATCAAAGTGACACCGTAAGAGCTCACAGAGCGCCGCAAGCGCGCTCCACGGGCCTGGTTGGCCCGCGTGGTGATAATGTCCAGAGAACCCCTCGTCCACAAGGCGAGGGGTTCATGCGTGGCCGTACTCACACTGTCCGGAGGATCAGCGCTTCTTGCGCCGTGAGCTGAAGAGCATGTACATGATGTAGACGCCGAAGACAGCGGTAAGCAGCAATGAGCCGACGAACAGCGCCTCGGCGACGATGTCGAGCCCGCCAGGATGATACGAGGCCAGAATGAACGCCGTCGAGATGGTGCAGGCGACGGCGAAGAGCGCGAGCAGCACATGGTTGACCAGCCGCTCCATGCGCGTGAAGTAGGGATCGAAGCTGGACGGCTGAATGTTGATTTCGAAGCCGCCGCGCTCGATGTCACCGAGGATGTGACGCAGCCGCTGTGGGATCTCCAGGCTGCTTTCGATCGCGTCAATGCCTGTCAGCATGAACTGCTTCGTCCAGCCGCTCAAGGTGATGCGCTTCCGCATCACCTCCTCGGTCAGCGGCACATAGACCTCCATCAAATTGAACGTGGGGTCGATCTCTTCCGCCAGTCCTTCGCCCATCACAATTGTTTTGAGCAAAAGAGCGAGATCAGGTGAGAGCCGCAGGTGATGCAAGCGCAGAATCTCGACCATGTCGGAGATAAACGCCCCAAATCGGACATCACTGATTGGACGGCTCCAGTAGCGTGCGATCAGCCGCTGCAAGTCACGTCGCAAGGCGTTGCGGTCCACTGTCTGGCGTCCGGCGCTCAGATCGAGCAGTGTGTCAGCCAGTCGGCCCGCGTCCTGCTGGGTAATGCCCAACATCAGCTTCATCAAGCTGTCCTGGCTGCTGCGATCTACCTCGCCCACCATGCCAAAATCAATCAGGCCGATCGTGCCGTCAGCCTCCACAAAGACGTTGCCCGCATGCGGGTCCGCATGGAAGAATCCGTCGCGCAGAATCATCGTCAGCAGGAGGCGTGACGCGCGATGAGCGATGACTCCGCGATCGCATCCCGCGGCGTCTAGCTCGCGGACGTTGGTGATCTTGATGCCTCGGATGCGCTCCAGGGTGAGGACGCGTGACGTCGTGAGGTCCCAGTAGACTGTGGGAATGTGCAGGTTGGAATCGCCCGAGAAGTTGTTCGCGATGCGCTCCAGATTGCGCCCTTCGTGCAAATAGTCCATCTCAGAGCGCAACGTCTGAGCGAACTCCGCGACGATCGCCACAATGTCGTAATAGCGCGCCATCTCCCAGTGGCGCGCCGCGAGATATGACAGATCAACCAGGATATGCAGGTCCTCCTCGACATCCTCGGTGATGTGCGGGCGACGCAGCTTGACGATCACCTCTGTTCCATCATGGAGCGTCGCGGCGTGCGCCTGGCCGATGGAGGCGGCGGCGATGGGCTGCATGTCAAAGCTGGCGAACATCTCGTCGACGGAGCTGCCGAACTCCTCTGTGATGATCGCGCGAATCTGCTCGCCTGGCACGGGCGGCGCGCTATCCTGCAGCTTCGCCAGCTCCATGCGATACGCGTCAGGCAACAGGTCGCCGCGAGTTGAGAGGATTTGCCCCAGTTTGATGAAGGTAGGTCCAAGGTCTTCGATGACCAACCGCAGCCGTTCGGGCGGATCAATGACATGCGCCTCAGCGCCGCCTGGCCGGACGATGTGGGTGAGGCGATTGCTTTCCCAGCCGACTTTGCCGACGAGGAAACCAAACCCGTGGTGGGCGAGTATCTCGATGATCTGACGATAGCGGTTCGTCCGGCCCGCTTTCCGCTTGGGCGGCGCGGCGACCTGTGGCAGACTCATCTTCCCACCTCACCAGCCTGTAAACGATATGAATCAATGTGAACGTACCGCGCGGGCGATCAGCCGCCAGCGGAAACCCACTCAGGGTCACCTCTGCTGACGCCTGTCGCCCGCGCTGAGAGCGGCGCGCTTACTGACGCCCCCGGCGACAGCGGCGGCGCTCAACCGCGTTTCCGCGCATGACCACGCATTACCGCTTCGCTGGCTCTTTCGTAACATGCAGCGGAATCGTGTGCGACCTGGACTCTTCGCTCTTGCCGACATGCAGTGTCAGCACGCCATGCTCGTAGTTCGCCTCGACCTTTTCCGGATCGATCTTGACCGGCAGCGGGATGATGCGACTCATCTCCGGCGCGGCGCGCTCGATCCGCTCGTGACGCAGATAAACGGCGTCTTCCTCATGCCGCGCATAGGCCTTATGCCCGACACGAATGGTTACAGTGTTATCCGCGACACTGACCTGAACCTGCTCTGGCCGCACACCGGTCAGGGACGCTTCGATGATGTACTGCTCAGGCGTGTCGATGACATCGACAGGGATCGTGCGCCCGAAATACATCAGCCGCTCAGGGGTCAGCGCCCCCTCGTCAAATATGCGGGAAACGGCTTCTCGCAATGGTGTAAAGACATCCATCGGTTCCATCTGGCTGCTCATACTGTGCCTTCTTCATCGTTCTCTCATCGGTGAGAGGTGGGACACGTCCTACGGGACGATCACCTATCGTCCTCGATCCCCTACACGACTATTGTCGCGGTTCGCTCTCACAGGCGCGTCACCGACGTCCCACTCCTTTTCACAAGAACGTCACGGGAACGTCACGGGCGCGCCCGATGCCTGTGAGCATCAAGCGCGCCCGTGGAGGAGGATTATGAGGATACCAGCATTGTCGCGTGGACTTAGCGGGCGCCACTCGGCGCGGCGGCGTTAGCGGTTGCTGTTCGCGTCGACACTTACAGCTAAGAAGCTGCCATTCGCCTGGGTCGATCCCTTGACTTCCACCAGCCATCCCGCGCTCAGCCCACTCAGACTGTGCGCGTCTCCCTGAAATGTGGTCGAGGCTGTGACGACAACGGTGACAGACGATCCATTCGAGCTGACGATGAATGTATTGGCGCTGGTGTCTACGCTGCTGACGGCGCCATGCAGATCAACAAGCTGGCCGCCGGGCGCTGAGACGGTCGTCGCCCTCGGCTTTGTCGTCACTGTAGCTGTAGGTGTCGTAGGGATAGGGACGCGCGTCGCAGCGCCAGTTGTCGCGACGCGCGTCGTCACGGCGCTCGTCACGGCGCTCGTCTGGCCAGCGCCAGCGAGCGCCACACTTGACGGCAGCGGCGACATCAGGATGGCTAACGCCGCGCAGGCGCCGCCGACGAGGACCATTCCAATCGAGGCCAAAGTGACCCTTCTGCGGAAGAATGACACAGGCTGCCCTCCCTGACGGAGACGGGAAAGAGGTCCCCATGCGTTGACCCCATCAACGTTCGCATGATAGCATCGGCACAATGATCTGTATGCCGTGCTGGCCAAATTGCCTATGGTCGGTATAGCGTCGCGCGCCCAGCAACTGCCGGCTGAGCGCGACATGGGGGATCACATGGAATACGAATCGCAGCCGACGCAAGGCTTGCCGGTCGTTTCGCCGGCGAATATGTTGCCAGTGCAGGTCATTCACCGCGAGGTTATCGCGCCCGATGTCGTGTCCGTATTCATCGTGCTGCCCGGCGCCCGTCAGGCGCCTGCTCCATACCTGCCGGGCCAATTTGTCACCCTGGCCCTGCCCACCCCGCGCGAAACGCTCTATCGCTCCTATTCCCTCTGTGGCGATGGCGACATGTCGCGCCCCTGGGAGCTGACCATCAAGCGCATGGAGATGGGCGCTGTCTCCACCTACTTCTATGACTCCGTTCAGCGTGGCACACTGCTCTATTCCAGCCTACCGCGTGGCACGTTCACCATGCCCGCGCGTGTCGGCCCTAAGACACCGCTCGTGATGGTGGCGCTCGGCAGCGGCATAACCCCCATCATGGGCATGCTGCGCGCGGTCAACCGGATGCCTGCGGACGAGCAGCCGCCCGTGCACCTGCACTATGCGTCACGCTCAGCTGATGTCGAGATCTTCGGCGATGAGCTGGAGATGATGGACCGTGAGCAGCGCTGGCTGAGCCAATGGGCCTACTACTCCGAGCAGGGCGCCAGACTCACTCCCGAGGTAGTGATGGCCCGCTCCGGCAGAGTCGCTCGACGCGCACACTGGTATATGTGCGGGCCAGAGTCGGTCAAGCAGAATCTGCAGGCGAGTCTCGATCATCTCGGCGTCGCGCGGAGCCTCATCCATTCAGAGGTCTTCGCCACGAAGTCAGGCCCGGCGTATGTCGTCGAGAGCGGCGAATCTGGCGTCGGCGGGCGCATCACCATCGCCGAGACTGGCGCTACCCTGGACGCCCAGCCTCGGGAAACACTGCTGACCGCGCTGGAGCGCCAGGGCTATCATCCAGAGTTTAGCTGCCGGGTGGGCGCGTGCGGCGCGTGCAAGCTGAAAGTGCTTGCTGGCCAGGTGAATCCGGTAGGTGAGGCGCTCTCAGATGCTGACCGGGCGGAAGGCTACGTGCTCAGCTGCATCGCGCATCCCATTGGAGACGTCACCCTGCAGTCGGGCGGAGCGGCTGGTGGAATGGGACGTAGCGCCAGCGGAGGGCATGCGGGCGCGCGGGCGCTCGTGCGTCTTGGCGCTGTCGTTGGGGTGAGCGCGCTGCTCTTCACTACCTGGAATCTGACCGATCACCGCCCCGCAAGCTGGGCGCAGGCGCAGTCGAGCGTGAGCGGCTCGTCGGGTAGCGGAGCCAGCCCCATAGTCTCGCCCACCGCGTCGACGCAACCCTCCGCCACCGCGCAGCCGACCGCGACGCCCAAGCCGACGACATCATCGTCCTCGTCGAATCCTGCGCCCGCGCCGACCGCAACGCCGAAACCAGCCGCGCCAGCGCCAATTGCGGCGCCGAAACCGACTCCCACCTGCATAGGGACCCCCTCTAAGCCGTGCTGATGTCCAAACTGTGCGGGTTGGGGTGAGTGGCATGTTGATCGAGCGATATGAACGTATCATGGCGACGCAGGTCGGTGTGCATGTTCTCGCGGAGCCGGGAGCGGAGGCCGTCGCGCACGAGGCCATCACCGCGTGCCTGGAGTGGTTCCGCGAGGTGGATGTGCGTCTGTCGCGCTTCACGGCCGAGAGTGAGCTTTCGCGCCTGAACGCGGCGGCGGGGAGCTGGCAGACCGTCTCACCGGTGCTGTTCGATGCGCTAGCGCAGAGCGTGCGGGCGGCGGAAGAGAGCGACGGGCTGTTCGATCCGACGCTGCTGACGCTGATCGAGGCGCTCGGCTACGACCGTGACTTCAGCGCGATTCGCCACAGTGAGACACGCCCGGCTCTCGCGGGCGCGCGCTCGCTCTGGGTGGGCGCTGGCGCAACGGTCGCGGGCGGCTGGCGCGCCATCGAGCTGGATGCCGCCAACCGGCGAGTTCGCCTGCCATTCGGCGTACGGCTCGACCTGGGGGGCATCGCGAAAGGCTGGGCGGCGGACGTCGCGCTGGAGCGCTTCTTCGCGCCCTCGCAGCCCGCGCTGATCAACGTTGGCGGCGACATGCGTGCGCGTGGTGGGCCGGAGACTGGCGGCGTCTGGCCAATTGGTCTAGGGACGTCCGAAGCGGCGCTGGATGCTGACCCCACGACGCTGCCAGTCGTCACGCTGGGCGCAGGCGGGCTGGCGGTGTCGGGCGCGCGCGACCGCTGGTGGTATCAGGCTGGCCGCCGCCAGCATCACCTGATCGATCCACGCACAGGGCGACCCGCTCAGCTCTGGATTGACGCGGATGACAGCCCTGACAGCGCGACAGGGGAGCCGCTGATCATGGCAGTCGCGGCGCTCGCGCCGACGGCGGCGCACGCGGAGGTCGCGGCGAAGGTCGCCATCATGCAGGGCTATCCGCTGGCGCTGCGCAGTGTCGAGCGCGCCTGGGCGCAAATGATGACGGACCCGCCAACGAGCCAGGCGCAGGTGACGAATGGCTACGGGCCTGCCCCCGTCGCCCTCATCCTGACGCTGGGAACGGGCGAGCTGGTATGTTCGCAGAATCTGAGTGAGTAACTCACGGTCTATGGGGGTGGGGGAACGATATGGCTCACATGATGACTCAGGGTTGGCTGCTCCACACTCCTGTGGCGGTAGCCGGGACGCGACTCGTGGCGCAGCTCGTCGCCAGTCGCGCAGTGACAAGTCCAACGTTGTGGTATCTCACACGCGCGCTCGCCGTCGGAGCCTATGTCGCGCTCACCGTCTCCATGCTCTTCGGCGCGCTCCGCAGTATCGCGCGACAGTCGCGCGAGCGTGTCAGCTGGGCTATGGATGAGCTGCATCAGTTTCTGGCGGCGCTGGCCGCTGTACTCGTGCTGGGCCATCTCGTGACGTTGCTGCTCGATCCCTTTCTGCCATTCACGCTGCCGAACCTGCTGTTGCCGCTACGTGAGCCATATCGCCCACTAGCGGTCATCCTCGGCGTCTACGCGCTCTATACCCTGGTGGCGCTGCTGCTGACTTCATGGTTTCGCGCATTCATGCCGTACAGCTTCTGGCGTGCGCTGCACTACCTCAGCTTCGTGGCGTTCATTCTCGTCACCGCGCACGGGCTGCTCGCCGGAAGCGATGCGGGCGAGCCGTGGATGCGTGCCTTGTACGCTGGCTCAGCGGGCGCTTTCGCCTTCGTTAGTCTCATCCGCTTGCTGGGCGGCGCGCGCAAGTCCTCTCCATCGTCTCAATTGAACGGAGCATAGCCTCTGGCGCTCCAACGCGCCATCTGAGGCGCCGCGCTAGGAACACGCTCTGCTTTGAATAGCCGGAGCACGCGGACCCGGTCTGAAGGCAGAGCGAGTGGCCGCCCGCGCGATTCGCCGCCGAGGGATTCACGGCCCCACCCGCTCTGCGCGTCGGCCATTCACGCCCGCGCATGCCCGCGCTGCTCCGCGTGCTCATGCGCGTTGCCATCGGCGCTGGGGCGGGTGTATACTGACGGGGAGCGCCGTCATCCGCACCATCGAGATCGGTGACGGCGCCGTTGTATTCGCGCTGACCCGCCGGAACTGGGTCGGCGCGTTCATGTCCTGGAGATGTACGCCGCCGCGAGATGACACGGCACAAGGGCGCGTACAGAAGGCAAGGTGAGGTATGCCTGGTAAGCGATCGCAATCCAACGACACGACGGGGAAGAACCTGGGCGCCAAGCCCGCGATCACCTCTCGGTCGGCGCGTGCAGCGTCGAGCGCGCAGCCGGCCGCGCGCTCCGCAGCCGCAGCGGATGGCGACTCGCCCAAGGGTGTCGGCCCAGTGAGCCTGACGGGCGCCGAGATTCGTGAGCGCTTCCTGCGCTACTTCGAGGAGCGCGGCCATACACGCTTGAGCAGTTCGTCGCTGATCCCGCGGGACCCGACCGTCCTGCTGACGACCGCGGGCATGCAGCAGATGATTCCGTACTTTCTCGGCCAGGAGACGCCTCCGGCCAAGCGGCTCACGACCGCGCAGAAATGCTTTCGCACCACCGACATCGATGAGGTTGGCGATGATTCGCATCTGACCTTCTTCGAGATGCTCGGCAACTTTTCCGTGGGCGACTACTTCAAGCGCGAGGCCATCGACTTCGCCTGGGACCTGCTGACGCGAGTGTATGGCATCCCGGCGGAGCGGCTCTATCCCACCGTTCATAACGACGACATCGAGTCGCCGGGCTACTGGGAAGAGGTCACAGGCATTCCAGCGGCGAGTGTGACGCGGCTCGACGACAACTGGTGGGGACCTCCGGGAGATCGCGGCCCCTGCGGTCCGGACTCCGAGATCTACTATGATCGCGGGCTGGAGCATGGCTGTGGCGAGGCGGATTGCGGCCCCGCGTGCCCGCGCTGTGACCGGTTCCTCGAAATCTGGAACCTGGTCTTCATGCAGTATTACCAGGATGTCGATGGCAAGCGCACGCCGCTCAAGCAGCCCAACATCGATACAGGCATGGGGCTGGAGCGGCTCGCGGTAGTGTTGCAGGGTGTCAAGTCGATCTACGACACAGACATCTTCCGCACCATCATGGACGGCGTCGCGCACCTGGCTGGCACGACATATGGCAAAGATGAGGCGCATGATCGGTCACTGCGTGTGGTGGCTGACCACGGGCGCGGCCTTGTTTTCATGGCGGCGGATGGCGTGCTTCCGAGCAACACCGGGCGTGGCTATGTCTTCCGTCGGGTGCTGCGCCGCACGGTGCTCTTCGGCAAGCGGCTGGGCCTCGACCGGCCGTTCTTGACGGATGTGGCCGAGATCATCATCCGCCAGATGGGCGGCCACTACACCGAGCTGAACCAGCGCCACGACCAGATCATGGACGTGCTCAGCATGGAGGAGCGCAAGTTCAACCAGACGCTCACTGCCGGGTTGAATCTGCTGGAGCGCGAGCTGGACCACCTGACCGCCGAGGGCGAGAAGACGCTGCCTGGCGCCGTCGCCTTCCGACTCTACGATACGCATGGCTTTCCGCTGGAGCTGACCGAAGAGGTCGTCGCCGAGCGGGATATGAACGTTGACCGTGTAGGCTTCGAGTCCGAGATGGACAAACAGCGCGAGCGGGCGCGTAGCGCGAACCCGTTCCAGCGCGAGAAGGGGGAAGAGGCATGGACCAATCTGGTGAAGGTCCTGCCGGAGACGACCTTCAGCGGGTACGAAGGCGTGTCGGACGAGAGCGAGATCGTCGCCCTGCTGGTGAACGGTCAGCCGGTGGACATGGTGACGGCGCCGGAGAGCGCGGCTATCGTGCTCGCGCGGACGCCATTTTACGCGGAGGCCGGCGGCCAGAAGGGCGACCAGGGCGTCATCAGCAACGAGATGGGCGCGTTCCAGATTCAGGATACGCAGCGTCCCGTTCCCGGCCTGATCGTCCAGTTCGGCCAGATGACGGAGGGCAGCCTGCGCGTGGGGGCGAGCGTCCGCGCTCAGGTGAACGCCGAGCGGCGCCGCAACATCATGCGCAACCACAGCGCGACGCATCTGTTGCACCGCGCGCTGAAGGATATCTTCGGCGAGCAGGTCAACCAGCGCGGCAGCCTGGTGGCCGAAGACCGGCTCCGCTTCGACTTCAGCCTCAATCGTCCGCTGACGACCGAGGAGCTGCGCGAGGTAGATCGCCGGGTGAGCGCCTGGGTGCTCGAGGACCTGCCCGTGACGACGGAGATCATGCCGTACAAGGAGGCTATCGCGACCGGCGCGATGGCGCTCTTCAGCGAAAAGTACGGCGACCTGGTGCGCGTGGTGCGGATGGGGCCGAGCCGGGAGCTGTGCGGCGGCACCCACGTGGGGGCGACGGGACAGATCGGCCTGTATCTGACCACGCAGGAGGCCAGCGTCGCGGCGAACACGCGCCGTATCGAAGCGCTGACCGGCGTGACCGCCGATACCTTCCTGCGGGGGCGCAGCGACCTGCTCACGACGGTGAGCTCGCGCCTGCGGACGAAGCCCGACGAAGTGCTGACCCGCGTGGATCAGTTCCAGGAGGAGCTGGCCGAGGCCAGGCGCGAGCTGGCGGCGGCGCAGCGGGCGCGGGCGCGCGAGGAGGCCGACCGGCTGGTGGCGCAGGCCGCCCGCGTGGGCGATACGCCAGTGGTCGCAGCCGTCGTCTCAGTTTCCGACGATCAGGCCCTTCGCGAGCTGAACGATACGGTGCGAGCAAAGCTCGGCCCAGCGGTGGTGGCGCTCATCAGGACGAGCGGGGATCAGGCCCGGTTCGTCGTGACAGTGGATCCAGCGCTCACGCAGCGCGGAGTGGACGCCCGCAAGATCGCCGCGGACCTCGGCGCCCGTCTGGGCGGTAAAGGCGGTGGCAAGCCCGAGCTAGCTCAGGGTGGCGGCAAGCAGACGGAGGCTGCGCCATCCGCCGCCGCCGCTGTGCGCGAGCTTGTCGCCGCGCAGCTGGCGTAGTCTCAGGCGCGCTCGGCCCTGATGGTGTTTACCGTGGTGTTCGGGGAAGCTGGGGCGCGGGTTGGCTGGCGGTTGAAGCCGCTAGCAGCCACGCGCAGCCATGTCCCAAACACCATGGTATACAGCGTCACTGCCGGAGAACGCGCACGCGATAGCCAGGGGCATGAATGCCCCGTCTGAGCGCGCGCTGGCTATTCATCGCCGCGACTTCGCGGCCCATCCATGCGGCGACGCTTGCCGGGCGTTCGTTCGCCGTGTATACTCGTACTTGTGCGCCTACAACGGTTCGCGCGTACTCTCCCATGCTCCCGACTGATCGGGGCGCGCGTGGGCTGGGCGCCAGAGAGAGCGAAAGAGCAATTACAAATGAAGGTTATCCTGCTGCAAGAAGTGCCTGGGCTGGGTCAGCCCGGTGATGTCAAAGAGGTCGCCGCTGGCTACGCGCGCAACTATCTGCTGCCGCGCAAGCTCGTGACCGCCGCAACCGCCACGGCCATGACGAGCCTCAACGAGCAGGTCGCCAGCGCCAAGCGCCGCACGGCCAAGCTCGACGCCGAATACAACTCGCTCGCCGAGAAGCTGTCAAATGTGACGCTGACCTTTGCCGTGCGTGTCGGCCAGGGCGACCGCCTCTATGGCTCAGTGACGTCGCAAGACATCGCCAACGCCCTGCGCGAGCAGGAGGGCATCACGATCGACCGGCGCAGCATCCAGCTGAAGGAAGCCCTGCGCGCGCTTGGCTCGTTCGAGGCGCCTGTGCGCGTCAGCCCCAAGCATGAGGCCAAGGTCAAGGTCAACATCATCTCGTCTGAGCAGGCCGTGGCCGTCTCTGGCGCTACCGCCGCGACGGGTCCCGCTCCGGCGGCTCCCAGCGCCCAGGCGTAGCGGACCAGATCGCCGGGCGTTAGGCTCAGTGTTCCAGGGTACGTCTTCACCGATGCGTGAGGATGTGCCCTGGTCGTGTTTGGCCGTGTGTGGCTGGGCAGCAGTGCGCCACCCGAATATGGTTTCTACTGGGAGATGGGCGCGCGCATGGCGACAGCGGGTTATTGCGGTGATAGTGGTGATTGCGATGACTGGTAATGGTTGACCTGGCTGATCTGCGCTGCCCCGTCTGCGCCGCGCCGCTGACCACCGGCGCCCAGGCTTTCACCTGCGCCAGTGGCCATAGTTTCGACCGCGCTCGCCAGGGCTACGTCAACCTACTGCGTCCCACGCGTCTGCGTGGCGATACACCGGAGATGCTGCGCGCCCGTCGTCGTTTTCTCGACGCGGGCTGGTATGCGCCGCTGGCGGATGCGCTGACCGAATCGGTGAGCGCATGGCTTACGCAGGATGGTGCGGCGCTCCCCACCGTGGCGCGGACCATGCTCGACGCGGGCTGTGGCGAGGGCTACTACCTCAACGCGCTGGCCGATGCGCTTGCTCCCGCGCTGGCGGCTGACCATTGGCGGCTCTATGGCTTGGACCTGACGAAAGACGCCGTGCGGATGGCTGCGGCGCGCTCGCGGCGCGTCACCTGGCTGGTGGCGAATAGCAAAGATCGCTTGCCCTTTGGTGACGCAGGCCTGGGTGCGCTGCTCTGTGTCTTTGCGCCGCGCAATCCGGCGGAGTTCGCGCGGGTTCTCGCGCCGCGTGGGCTATTGCTGGTCGTCACGCCAACGAGTGAACATCTGGCGGAGGCGCGCGCAGCCATTCCCTGGTTGCTCACCCCGGAGCCAGCGAAAGACGAACGTCTGCGCACGACGCTGGACGACGCGTTCGCGCTGGCGGAGACGCGCATAGTCAGCTTTCCTCTCGCGCTCGATGCCGACGCGCTCTCCAACCTCGCCCTCATGACGCCTCATCGTCCCGTTGAGCCATCTGTGCTGCAGGTGGCGGCCCGCGCGCCGGCGGAGCGCTCGCCCGATGGGCGGCTGACGGTGCGAGTCTCATGCGTCGTGCGTCGCTACGTCCGGCGCGGCGCCCCCAGCGCCTGAGTCACCGCTAACCTGCGCTAATCTGCGCTAACCTGGGTCATTCTGGGCCGTCACAGACGCTCGCGCGTCGAACGCCGCGACGGCTGATCGTATGGACGGATAGAACCAATGCTTACCGATCTTGTCGAAGAGTCCGACCCGGTTGAGGCGCGCACGCAACGGCTGTTTTGCTCGCGCGACCACGAGCAGTGTTCCCTGCTCAGCGAGCTCACGGCGTATCGCTTCAACGCTGTCCGCCGCCGTCGTATCAATGTCGGTAATCGCCTCGGCGTCGAGCAGGAACCATTCAACTGGCTGGGGCGCCGCAGCCACAACCTCACGGACCCGATGTTCGAAGTAGTCAGCATTCGCGAAGAAGAGCGGCCCATCAAATCGATAGACCAGCAGTCCCGGCGCGCGAGCGCCTTGCGGGAACTCTTCGACATCCTGGAAGCCATCAACCCCTTCGACCGCGCCCAATACCGCGTCATGTGGGCGCACTGTTCGCGCCAGTAGTAGCAGCAGCGAAAGCGCGATAGCGAGGACTATCCCCTGCAGCAGACCGACTGCCAGTACACCGACCAGCGTTACCAGCGCCACGAGCAGCTCACGCCAGTCGGTGCGGGCGAGCGTGCGAAGGGTGCTCATGTCAAAGAGCCGAACAGCCGCGACAATGAGCATTGCGCCGAGCGCGGCCGTTGGAAATCTGCTGAGCGGGCCTGTCAGGAACACAAGCATGAGCGCGAGCACGATCGCCGCGATGACACTTACGAGCTGGGATTTGCCACCAGCCGCTTCATTCACAGCCGTCCGCGAGCCACTGGCGCTAATGGGGAAACCCTGTGACAGGCCCGCCGCGCTATTCGCGACACCCAGGCTAATGAGTTCCTGGTTCGCATTGACATGGGCGCCAATGCCAGCGCCATCTCGGACGCTGAAAGCGCGAGCGTTCAGGAT
>DASQSS010000158.1:0-27255 GCA_035642255.1 Ktedonobacterales bacterium
GATGCGGATTGGCCGTCAGCGCGGGCGGCAGGTTTTGCGAGGCGGCCAGGTACGATTCGCCCATCGTCTCGTCGAGCAGCCAGATCCAACCCGTGCGCAGGTCGAGCAGCGTGGCGACCTGGGCTAGCGTGGCCCGCAGCGCCTGTTCGAGGTCCACAGACTGATTCAGCGCGCCCGCGATTGCCATCAGAATCGATAGCTCACGGTTGCGCCGTTGTACCTGCTCCGCGCTCGTCTGCTCCGCGCTCGTCGCGCGCGCCTGTTTCCGCGCCACTTCGATAGGTCCTCTGCTCTGCCCGACGGATGTCTCATCTCCACATCGTACTGCATGTGTGAGCATGTTCGCTCACACGTCTCCGGCGATAACCAACGCCACGCGCCAGCCATCCGCGACACGTCCGAACCTATTCGCGAAACACGCCCTCTGGCCGACCAACCTTGTGATATGCGCCTAATGGAAGGCATACTGGACAAGAACACAAGGACTCCCATCGCGCGCGGGCCGATGTTCGCCTCGCGGGGATGGCATGCGAAGGAGCATGGGTCATGCGGGTCAGCGTCGGCTTACCGTCCACGATTCCCGGTTGTCGCGGCGACCTGCTCATCGCGTGGGCGCGGCGCGCGGAGGCGGGGCCGTTCGCCAGTGTCGCCGCGCTCGACCGCGTGGTCTACGACGCCTATGACCCTTTCATCGCGCTCACCGCCGCGGCTGCCGTCACCTCGCGCATCGGCCTCGCTACCAATATCATCATCGCTCCCATCCACACGACGACGCTGCTCGCCCGCTCCGCCGCCTCGCTGCACGCCCTCTCTGGCGGGCGGCTGACACTTGGCCTCGCCGTCGGCGCGCGCCAGGAGGATTACGAAGCCGTCGGCGCGCAGTACGCCAGCCGAGGGCGCCGCTTTGTCGCACAGCTGAGCGACCTGCGCGACGCGTGGGAGGACGCGCGGACTGGACCTCGCCTCAGCGGCCTCGGCGCGCCTCAAGTGATGATTGGCGGAACGTCCGACGCCACCTTCGCCCGCGTCGCTCGCTACGCCGATGGCTACATGCACGGTGGCGGCCCACCCCGCGCCTTCGCTCGCGCGGCGGACAAAGCGCGCGCCGCCTGGCAAGACTTCGGGCGGCCAGGCATGCCAACGCTCTGGGGCCAGGGCTACTTCGCGCTGGGCGACGCCGAGGCAGCGCAGGCAGGCGCCCGTTACCTGCGCGACTACTATGCATTCACTGGACCATTCGCCGAGAAGATCGCCGAAGGACTGCTGACGACGCCACAGGCGGTTGCGCAATTCCTGCGCGGCTATGCGGATGCGGGCTGCGATGAGGTTGCGCTCTTCCCCACGGCAGCGAGCCTCGACCAGCTCGACCGATTGGCTGATATCGTCGGCGGCCTGAGCAGCATCGAGACGCCGCCCGCTACTCGATCGAGCGCGTCCAGGGGTCAGCCATGAGAATCACCATTCTCGGTGGTGGGCCAGCCGGGCTGTACTGCGGGCTGCTGCTCAAGAAGGCTAACCCGGCGCATGTGGTTCGCATCGTCGAGCGCAACGCGCCAGACGCCACCTATGGCTGGGGCGTGGTCTTCTCGGATCGCACGCTCGCGGCCTTCCAGGAAGCGGACTTCAAGTCCTATAAGATGATCACCAGCCACTTCACACTCTGGGACGCGATTGACACGCACTATCGTGGTGAGCTCATCCGCTGCGGTGGGCATGTCTTCGCCGGGATGGAGCGCAAGACGCTGCTGCGCCTATTGCAGGAGCGCTGCCGCGAGCTGGGCGTCACGCTGGAGTTCTCAACTGAGGCGCCAGGTCTCGACTGGCTTGGCGACGCCGACCTGCTAATCGCCGCTGATGGCGTCAACAGCCTCGCGCGCCGCACGCATGAGGCTGCCTTTCAGCCGCGCATCACTCAGGGCGCTGCCCGCTATATCTGGCTCGGCGCTGACAAGACCCTCGACGCGTTCACGTTCATCTTCAAGGAGAGCGCGTACGGCCTATTTCAGGTCCACGCCTATCCGTTCAGTGGCGCGAACAGCACGTTCATCGTCGAGTGCGCCGAAGATGTCTGGCGGCGCGCGGGACTCGACCAGGCTAACGAGGAGGAGAGCGTCACATTTTGCGAACAGCTCTTCGGCGAGGAGTTGCGCGGCCACCGGCTGCTCTCGAACAATTCGAAGTGGATCAGCTTCGCCACCCTCAGGTGCGCTCGCTGGCATGCGGGCAACGTCGTGCTATTGGGCGACTCAGCGCATACCGCGCATTTCTCCATCGGCTCAGGCACGAAGCTGGCGATGGAGGACGCCATCGCGCTCGCCAACGCCATCGAACAGTATCCTGACCTGGAACGCGCCCTGACCGAGTATGAGCTGGCGCGCCGTCCGGTGGTGGAGTTGTTTCAGGCGGCGGCGGCTGAGAGCCAGACCTACTTCGAGCATGTGCGACGCTACACAACGCTGCCGCCCGCGCAGTTCACCTTCAATTTGCTGACTCGCAGCAAGCGCATCACCTACGATGATTTGCGTCTGCGTGATCCCCGCTTCGGCGACTGGATAGATCAGCGGTTCGCCGCGACTGCTGACGTCCGACTCCCGAGCGAAGACACGCCACGCTGCGCCACACGTCAGTTCGCTCCCCCACCCGCGTTCACATCCTGCGAGCTTGTCGGGCTGCGTCTGCCGAACCGCATCGCCACCTTCGCGCCGACCTGCATGGCTGAGCACGCTGACGACCCGAACGCGGAGGCGCCCTGGAACAATGGCGCCGGGCTACAGCTCTCCGCTCCGCTCGCTGTCTCAGCCGACGCGCGCGTCACTCCCGACAGCCCCGGCCTCTATGCCGGAGAACAGGCCGAGACATGGGCGCGGATCGCGCGGCGCTGCCATAGCGTCAATCAGGCGCTCGGCGTCACGCTGAGTCACGCGGGCAGGCGTGGCGCGACGCAAGCGCCTCAGGTATCCGTGATGGGCGCGAGCGTCCCTGATCGTCCTCTGCGCGAGGGCGGGTGGCCTCTGGTATCCGCGTCCCCGATTCCCTACGCGCCTCACAGCCAAACGCCGCGCGAACTGGACCGCAACGCAATGCGCGCCGTGAGCGACGCGTTCGTGGCGGCGGCGCAGTTGGCGGACGAGTGCGGCGCTGACCTGCTGACGCTGCACATGGCGCACGGCTACCTGCTGGCGAGCTTCCTCTCACCGCTGAGCAACCAGCGCGCGGACGAGTATGGCGGCGCGCTGGCGAACCGGATGCGCTTCCCGCTGGAGGTCTTTGACGCCGTTCGGGTTGTCTGGCCACAGGAGAAGCCACTCGCTGTCGCGCTGACCTGCCACGATGGCATGGTCGGTGGGCTGACGGCAGATGACGCCGTCGTGGTAGCGCAGGCGTTGAAGGCTCACGGCTGCGATCTGATTCAACCACTGGCTGGGCAGACGACGCCCGACGCGACGCTGCCCTGGGGCCGGGGCTTCCTCACCCCGCTTAGCGAGCGCTTGCGCGCTGAGGTGGGAATCGCCACGCTCGTCGGCGGCTACCTGACGACGACCAACGAGGCCAATACGATTCTGGCGGGCGGACGCGCCGATCTCGTCATCATGACACCACCCGGCATGGCGCGGGCGAAAGGATAGAGAGAATGCCAGAGATGGGTCTGCCGCTGGCAGGTAAGCGCGCCGTCGTGACGGGCGCGACAAAGGGCATCGGGCGCAGCGTCACGCTGGCGCTGGCGGCGGCGGGCGCGGATGTCGCCCTGAACGCGCGCGGCGAGGCAGATCTGACGGCGTTGCGCGCGGAGATCGAGGGAATGGGCAGGCGCGCGCTGGCCTTGCCGTGCGACGTGACCGACCCCGGTCAGGTGACACGGCGACTCGCGCGGCCCGCGCTGGACGCCTGGGGCAGCGTGGACATTCTGGTAAACAACGCTGGCAATGCGGGCAGCGCGAAGTTCCTCGACCATCCCGATGAGCTGTGGCATCGCATGCTGGCGATCAACCTCACCAGCGTCTACTACGTCACCAAGGCGTTCACTCCAGCGATGATCACGCAGCGGTCTGGCCGCATCATCACCGTCGCCAGCATCGCCGGCAAAGTCGGAGGGAAGTATATCGCCGCGTACACCGCGTCAAAGCATGGCGTGGTCGGGCTGACGCGGGCGCTTGCCGTCGAGCTAAACCAGCACGGCATTACCGTCAACGCGATCTGCCCGGGCTACGTGGATACGCCGATGACCGACGCGAGCGTCGCCAACATGGTCACGCGCACAGGCATGTCGTCCGAGCAGGCGCGGCAGGCGCTGGAGCGTATGAGCCCGCAGAACCGTCTGATCACGCCGGATGAAGTTGCGTCGGTCGCTGTCTTTCTGGCGCAGGACGGCAGCCGTGGCATCACGGGGCAGGCCATCAATGTCGATGGCGGCGAAGTCAACTATTGACATGTGGGTGAAGCGGGAAGGGAGCGCTCCATTGTCCTACGACTTTCTCTATGAGGTGAGCGACGGCGTCGCTACCATCACCTTCAACCGCCCAGAGGTGATGAACGCGCTGACCTTCGAGGTCTACGCGCAGCTGCGCCAGCTCTTCGATGATCTGCGCTATGACGATGCGGTGAAGGTGGTCATCCTGACCGGCGCGGGCGACGCCTTCTGCTCTGGCGGCGACGTCCACGCGATCATCGGAGACTTGTTGAAGCGCGACACGCGCGACCACATCGAGTTCACTCGCATGACCGGCGCCGTCGTCCAGCACATGCGCCTGCTGGAGAAGCCGATCATCGCCGCGCTCAATGGCATGACTGCCGGAGCTGGCTCTGTGCTGGCGCTCGCCTCCGACCTGCGCGTCGCATCGGAGAAAGCGCGATTCGCCTTCCTCTTCACCAGGGTCGGGCTGACGGGCGCCGACATGGGCGCTGGCTATCTGCTGCCGCGCATCGTCGGGCTGGGTCGCGCGACAGAGCTCCTGCTGCTCGGCGACACGATTGACGCGCCGACCGCCGAGCGCTACGGGCTGGTCAATCGCGTCGTGCCGCACGAGGCGCTGCTCAGCGCGACGCGCGAGTGGGCGCAACGGCTGGCGCGCGGGCCGTCCCTGGCGATCGGCATGACCAAGCGCATGGTCACCAACGAGCTTGGCATGGATCTCGTCGCGGCGATCGAGTCAGAAGCGCAGGCGCAGGCGCTGCTGCTCATGGCCGACGATCATCGCGCGTTCTACGAGGCGTTCACAGCCAAACAAAAACCTCAATGGACAGGACGGTGAGGCCGATGGAGAAACGTATTGTCGCGCCCAATGCGCTCACCCGACCGCGCGGATTCAGCCACGGTGTCGTCACGACAGGTGGCCGCATTCTCTGGCTCGCGGGCCAGGACGCAAGCGACGCCGAGGGGCGCATCGTCGCGCCTGGCGATCTGGTCGCACAGCTCGATCAGGCGCTTCATAATCTGCACGCCGTCGTCCATGAAGCGGGTGGTCAGATGACCGACATCGTCAAGCTGTCGATCTTTGTCGCTGACCGTGACGACTACGTGGCGAAGCAACGTGAGTTGGGCATTATCTGGCGCCGCTACTTCGACGACTATTACCCAGCGCTCGCGCTCTTCGAAGTCGCGGGATTCTACCAAAGCGGCGCGCTCATCGAGATCGAAGGCTTCGCCGCGTTGCCAGAGGAGCAGCCCACGCTGACTGGACAATGAGCCATGACAGCACATGAAAGGCGCTGGCGATGGATTTTGAGCTTTCGCCCGAGCAGCAACGCTGGCAAGCGACAGCGCGCCGCTTCGCGCAGGAGGAGGTCGCCCCGCTCGCGCGCGAGGCGGACGAGCGCCGCCGGTTCTCCCCTGAGCTGGTCCCGCGCATGGGCGAGCTTGGCCTGCTGGGCGGCCCGCTGGAGCCAGCGTTCGGTGGCTCCGGGATGGATTACGTCAGCTTCGCGCTGGTGGCAGAGGAGCTCGGGCGCATAGATTCATCTGTGCGCGGTTTCCTGACCGTCCACGCGGGTCTGGTGACGCTCTGCATCCGTGAGTGGGGCAGCGACGAACAGCGTAGTCGCTACCTGCCAGGCCTCGCCAGCGGCGCGCTGATCGGCTGCTACGCGCTGACGGAGCCGGACGCGGGCTCCGACGCCGCGAGCATCCAAACGACAGCGCGCGAGGTGGATGGCGGCTATGTGCTAAACGGCGAGAAGGTGTGGATCACGAATGGCGGCGTCGCCGATCTCGCCATCGTCTTCGCCACACGCGACGCGAGCCTGCGCCATCGCGGCGTCTGCGCCTTTCTCGTCGAGACGAACACGGACGGCCTGATACGCGAGCGCATGCAGGGGCAGGAGCTCGGCCATCGCGGCTCCGATCACGCGCGTCTGCGCTTCGAGAACCTCCACGTTCCCGCCAGCGCGCTGCTCGGTCAGCCGGGCGAAGGCTTTACGGTGGCGATGTCTGGACTCGACCGCGGGCGTCTGGGCGTGGCGGCGGGCGCTGTAGGCATCGGCCTGGCCTGCGTAGACGCCTGTGTGGCGTTCGCGCGCGAGCGGCGTCAATTTGGCAAGCGTCTCGGTGACTTTCAGATGGTCCAGGCGACCATCGCTGACATGCTCGCCGAGATCGAGGCGGCGCGTCTGCTCACATGGCGCGCCGCCTGGCTGCAAGATCGCGGCTTGCCCGCCACCCGGGCGACCTCCATCGCCAAGCTCTACGCGACAGAGGCGGCGGCGCGGGCGGCCAATCAAGCGGTAACGCTGCACGGCAGTCGCGGCTACTCCGACGAGTATCCCGTCGAGCGTTATCTGCGGGACATCAAGGGCATGCAGATCTATGAGGGAGCAAGCAACATCCAGCGCATCATCATCGCCCGTGAGCTGCTCGGGCGAGACAGCCGGGGCTGAGCGCCGCCAGTGTTATCCATGTTCCGCATGATTCAGCGTTGTTCATCGCATCATGTGATGGGAGGTAGGTATGGCCGACTCTGCGTACTGGAATCCAAAGAACGAGACGATGCCACGCGCGGACCTCGAACGGCTGCAACTCGCCAAGCTGCGGCGTCTCGCTGAATGGGCGTACGATAACAGCCCATTCCACCGCAGCCGCTGGGACGCCGTTGGCTTCCATCCTCAGCGCCTGGCGACGCTCGACGACCTGCGACACATCCCCTTCATGACACGCGAGGAGTGGATGGCCTCCATTTCCGAGATGCCGCTGTTTGGCGACATTCCCGCGACCTCCGCAGAGAACGCAATCCGCTACCACCTGACCTCTGGCACGAGCGGCCGCACGCCCATTCGTGTGCTCGATGGCATGAAAGACTGGGAGTGGATCGCTGAGATGTGGTGCTATGGGCTGTGGGCGTTTGGCGTGCGGCCCAGGGACACCGTCTACATCGCCTTTGGCTACGGGCAGTTCATCGGCTTCTGGGGCCTGCACTATGCCTGTGAGAAGATCGGCGCGCTGGTGATTCCTGGCGGCGCGCAGACGACAGAGGCCCGCGTCAAGATGATCATGGAGATGGGCGCCACCACGGTCGCCTCGACACCTACCTACGCGCTGCGACTCTGGCAACAGGCGGCGGAAATGGGCATTGATCTGGCGCGCGACAGCAAGGTCAACAAGCTGATTCTCTCTGGCGAGCCAGCAGGCTCCATCCCCGCGGTGAAGCGCCAACTCGAAGAGGCATGGGGCGCGAAGTGCGGCGACACAGCGGGCATGACCGAGGTTGGTACCATCATGATCTTCGAGTGCGACCGGCAACCCGGCGGCACGCACATCATCGAAGACCACTACATCGAGGAAGTCGTGGACCCCGTGAGCGGCGACCCTGTGGGCTATGGCGAGCTAGGTGAGCGCGTCGTTACCTCGTTTGGGCGCGGCTTCATTCCCGTGTTGCGTTATCGCACCAAAGACATGGTCGTTCGCGCGCCGCATACCGCCTGCTCCTGCGGGCGCACTAGCGATCTCTACGACGGTGGCATTCGCGGGCGCTGGGACGACATGAAGCTGATTCGCGGCACGAATGTGTATCCGCGCGCGGTCGAGGCCATCGTGCGCGAGTATGACGCCATCGACGAGTTCCAGATCTATATCTGGCGCAGCGAGATTCGTGATGAGATCACGATTAAGTTCGAACTCAAGCCGGGCCGTGAAGCGGAGTGGCCTGCGCTGGGAGACGCGTTGTCGCGCTCGCTCGCCCACGCCCATGAGAATCTGCGCTTCCTCGTCGAGCGGATGGAGCCTGGAACATTGCCGCGCTTCGAGCTGAAGGCGAAGCGACTGGTGGATGCCCGCCCAGTGGCCGCCTACCGCCAATAATCACGAGCGGCAACGCGCCGGAAGCCACACGAATTGATGGCCATGCCAGTGTGACAGGAGTCAGCCATGCGGGATACCGATATACTCGGCAATCAGATGACCCAGGCGGAGAAAGAGACGCTGGCCGCATACGAAGCGCTCAAGGCGCTGGCGGCGCGCGATGATCTCGCCCCCTGCGCGGCGCGCAATGTGCGCAAGGCGTTGGCGGCCATGTGGCAGGTGACGAACGATCTCGACCTGCAATACGAACAGATCTACGACTTCGGCGTGTAGTCCACAGGAGCGCGGCGAATCGGTTCGATAACCCATGTCGCGCATCAAATGGGCACGCTATCTGACCGCGTCCGGCTCTGTCCGGAATTGTCGGCAATAGTGCGTAGATCACGGCGCGCCAGCGACGCGCAACGGTGTCGCCCGCGCGGCCCTGCAGCCCGGCGCTATCAGGGTTGCGCGGGCCATGCAAAGTGGCGACTCACCCATCAGGCGCACGCGCATCGCGCCGAATTGCCGCCAGCTTGACCATACCGACTACCCCTCAGACGTCCGCATGGTATACTCACCGTTATACAACAGCACTCCCGCTCGCATAAGCATCCTTGCTCTGCGCATGGATGCTGTCTGATCCCGAAGGACGCTGACGTGTGGTGGACCGATGTGGAGAGGGTGACATGGCGCAAGATGATTCGTGGAGCGGTCAGGAAAGTGAAAATGTTCAGCTGAGTTGGCGAGGAGGGTCGCATTCTATGGAACCACCAATGTTGTCGCAGTACTCGGATGCGCCCATCTATGAAGTAACGACAATGGTACAGTTGCTCAGAGTGCGACCTCTGGCCCTGTGGACCTGGGAACAGCATCTGGGCATCTCCAGTGGCGACCCCAATAGCGAATCCAACCGGCAGAAGCGCCGCTATTCAGAGCGCGACCTCGCCGCGCTGCTGTGGCTGCGCGACCGTGTCATCGCTGGAGAAACGCCCCAGGACGCGACCGCCCGGTTGCTAGGGGCGCAGCGCGGCACGCGAAGCCTGGGCTACGGCGTGTCTGGCGCGCTCACCAGCGGACCGCTGACCCTTGAGCCACCCAACCAGGAGCCTGGGGCTATGACCGGCTCGCTCGCTATGCAGCCACCGGCCTATGACCCCGCGCAACAGCGCAGGCCTGAGGCGCCGTGGACCGGGGCGCCATCCGGTAGCCTGGGTGCGGCGACATATCCTGGTGGCATGACCGGCTCAGGTATACGCTCTACGCAGCCTGGCCGCACCTCCTCGCATGATCCTTTCGCCAATGACCCCTGGAGTACCGGCGGCTGGAAACCATCAACTGAAATGCGCCCAGTGGCTGCGCCTACGAGCGGGCGCCTGCAGACAGGCGGGCCATCCGGCCGACTCGGCAGCGTGTACAGCGCCGCGCTCGAACCACCCGCGTTTCCGCAACGGGGGCATAGCGTGAGTCAGTCCCTGAGCAGCATTCGTGAGCTGCGTCCAGCAATCCCGCAACTGCTCCAGGCGTTCGCTCGCTTCGACACAGCGCGCGCGCAGGCAGTCATGAGTGAGGCGCTGCGCATCTATGGCGTCGAGAACGTCTGCATCGGTCTCGTGCAGCCTGCTATCGCCCGCATCAGCGAGCTGTGGTCCAAGAGTGAGTTGAGCAATCCTGAGGAGCGCTTTGGGCTGAACTACCTGAGGGGGTTTATGTTCAATGTCTTCCAGAGCACCCAGGAGCCGATGGGCGCGCCGTTCGTCGTGGTTGGATGCGCGCCAAAAGAGACGAATGACTTCGCCGCGCTGCTGCTAGCAGTACTCTGGCGGCGCGCCGGGTTGCGGGTCGCCTATCTTGGGCGTGGCATCGACGCCGATCAGCTGCTGCAGGAGCCGTGGCCTGCCACTCCGGCTGTCATTGCGCTGACGGCGACATCCAGTCAGCGCATTCGTGCGCTGGCGCGGATCGGCAAGAAACTCGCCGAGATGCCGTCGCCCCAATCCACCTTCGCCTACTGGGGACCGATCTTCGTACGCAACCCTGACCTCAGACGCAAGCTCACTGGTGTCTACCTGGGCGACGATGCGACGACTGCGATCCATCAGGGACAGCAGATCGCCAACGTGGACATCTTCGGCGAGTAGCTCGCAGAGCAGACATGGGCGACGAGCGCGAGCAGACGAGGCTCTTATCCGCGCTCGCCGCTCTCGTCTGTGTTCTCGCTCGTGTCGCTCGTGTCGCCCGTGCCGTGTGAGGTCTCACCCTCGCCTGTGGGTGCGCTCTGCTGGGTAGGCTCGTTCAATCGAACCAGATCCTCGCCGTTCCAATACCAGTCATCTTCGTCTGATTCGATCGGCGTTGGCTCACTCATGCGACCAGCGTCGGCGGCGCGCTGCGTGGGCGGCGCCGGAGGCGTGGGCGGCGCTGGAGGCGTGGGCTTGCGCGGCTGCTGTGGCGTAGGGATGACCCCCGACTGCGACGGCAGCAGGCTGTGGACAATCTTGACCGCATGACGCGGTTTGGTATCTCCAACATGGCCATGATCAGGATGCGGCTCTTCGCCAAACTGTCTGTCGCCTTCTGGCGGCGTGGCAGCTCCGGTGTGGCCATTGTGACCATTGCGCGCCGGGCCCGTGGCGCCGTTCAGGATGGGAGCGCCCGAGCGTGGACCTGTTTTCACGCCAGAGTATGCGTCTTCCAGGTCGCGATATTCCTCGATCCACGCCTCATCGTTGAATGAGCCGGAATCGTCGTCGAAGCTCGCCGGGCCGCCACCAGCCGGTGGGGTCGCCAGCGGAGCGCGTGGTCCCTGGCCAACGGGCTGTGCGGGCGCTGGCGTCAGGGTGACCGCCGCGTCGTCGCGTGGGCGCATAACCAGGTGCGCAATGGTGGCGGCGCCCTCCCGCCGGAAGCGAATATAGGTCGGAGCCGCATTCTGTGCGAAGGCGCGAGCGGTCGGGACGTCAGTCACGACCTCGCGAGAGCGTGCGACACGCCAGAGGCTGGCGGCTGAGTTGACAGCGCCGATGCGATAGAAGACTTGTGTCGGCGTATGCGACGCGACCGAGAAGCGCTCAGCCAGTCGGAAGGCGTCCTGCGCCTCGTCATCGCGCAGGGCCGGGTCATTGATCTGCAGTATGCGCGAACTGGTCGGCTGCCGTGTCGAAAGGAAGAGCACGAGCACTCTGCGTCCACGCGCTGACCGGAACGCCGACTCAATAATCTGCGCATTCTCCTCCAGGCCCGACCGCACGATCGCAAAGACAGAGTCAGGCGCCAGCGACATTGCCCACGACGGCTGAACCGTGTTGAGGCCCTGCGCCTTTCGCCAGCGATAGTGCAAGATGGCGATCGCCATTCCCACGACGGTCAGGCTGCTACCGAAAATTGTGGCGTCGCGCTTATCGACGAGATTCGTCACCCATGCGGCCAGCACCAGGACGGTCGTCAGGATACCAAGGCCGAAATTGACTGTCGGCCAGTAACGCCGCCAGTAGACACGCCATGTCGAGAGCGTGGGCTCGCGTGCTATCTGCGTCTCCGCCTCATCCTCGTCGTCGTCTGCTGCTGCGGGGATGTCACGCTGCGAGGCCGTCCCCAGCTGGGCCGACTGCGCCGCTTCCGCCTCCAGCTCCTCATCATGTAGCGTGATCTGCTTGCCACCGCGCCGCTCACGGAAGCGCAGAAAATCCAGCGAGATGCAAGTAAGCAGGAAGGCGCCTAACAGGCCAAACGCGTAGAGCTGACCCAGCAGGTCGATCTGCCCGTTGGCGACCACGAGAATGGCGATTGGAATGCACGTCGCCAGCGCGATCGAAACGATCGGTGTGCCACGAAACTTGTCACGCCGCTCGACTATCTCTGGAAAGAAGCTCATGCGCGAGAGCGCAAGGAAGACGTGGTACGTGCCGATGATGGCGGTGTTGCTGGCGAAGATCAGCAACGCGGATGCGATGATAGCCGTCGCAATGCCGATGACCGGACCGGCGAACGCAGACCCCAGTTGCGAGATGAACTGGTTCGGGTCAATATGCGCAATCGGGTGAGCCAGCAGATTGTTATGCTGGCCATCGAGCAGGGTCGTCGAGAGAATCGTGAGGATGGGGCTCGTCAGGCCGACAGTGATGACCACCAGGCTCAGCGCGATCGTGACCGTTCTGCTGCGCGGCCGACGCATCACCGGCGAGAGCTGTGAAATGGATTCCAGCCCCGAGAATGCCAGAAATGCGCCCGCAAAGCCCGTCAAGACGACAAGCGGCGTGAGATGCGAGCCACGAAAGATGCTGACGATGAGGCTTGCTATCTCGCCGAGCGGGACATTCACCGCGACGGCCACCATGACAACGATGTCTGCGATGAAGGCGGCGATGGCGATGTACAGGCTCACCATCGCGCTCTCTTTGATGCCCCACCAATTGAGCACGCCCAACAGAATGAGCACGATGATGGTGCCGATGAGCACGAAGGGCCTGATCGGCGGAAAGACATCCTGGAAATATTGCAGACCCGAAAGTGAGCTAATCGCCGCCGTGAGGAAGTAATCGACCAGGATGAACATACCACCAAGGGCGCCCATCCACGGGCTTAGCGCGCGGGCTGAGACGGTGACAACCCCGCCGCCTTCGGGAAAACGTACGCTGACCTCAGCATACTTCAGCGCCAACAGCACGAACGCGAGCATCGTCAGGGTAACAAAGAGGCCCGCCAGATGCCCAAACTGCCCGAAGAGGATGCCTGGGACGTAGTAGACGGATGTGCCGATATCAGCGAACACGACCGCCCAACAGAGCAGAGCGCCCAGCTTGTTCATGCCATGTTCACTTGCGCCGGACGACGCATGCGCGTCGCCCGCGCCAGCGGAAACCGTCTGTTGACTCACAAGCCTCGTGCGCCTCCACTACGCGCCGAAAGCGAACCACTGTGACGCGCATCATCTGTCAGAGCAGCCTTGCGTGTCGCAGTCGCCAGCCGGCCAGCGCGGCTGTCCGCGTCCTATCCGTCCATCACATCATGCGCGAGGAACAGTATTCGTGGCGAAGCGATTGAGCGTCCGCGCAACGCTCCCTGCGAAAATGGCGCCAACCTACCGTCATCCCGGCGATTTGAGCCGATCCCACCCGCTCCAACGGCAAACACAGCGAATTATAGCACCATCCTTGTTCACGATTCCCGCGCGATATGGGCCCGTCTGGGCCGGACGAGACACGCCTCTCCGTTGAAGCACGCGCGTGGAAAGCTCATCCGGACGCGGCGCCAATTCTGCGGGCTATCCTACATGAAATGCGACGCCCAGCGCTCCATTTAGAGTCGAGAGCGCTGCGCGACCCGCATTCTGAGGAGGCGAACACATGGAGACTCCCTATCCACAGCCGCCAACTGATGACCAGCAGGCGCGCGACGCCTCGGCCATGCCACCTGAACAGCACGACCCGCAGACCATGCCAATGTCCCCTCCGCCTGACGCGGCTGCGAACGAATCGCCGATGACAGAGCAGAGCGCACAGCCAGGTGAGCCGTTGGAGCGAGGCGCGCAGCCACTCTTCGAGCCGGGCACAGAGCCTCCACCACCTCCATCACCCAATGATCAAATGTCTGCGCCGGGTGGATTCTCACCGCAAGCTCAGGCGGGCGAGCCGCCCCAGAGCTACATGCCACCGCCACCTTCCGGTGTGATGCCGCCACTCGCCCAGCCGTATCAGGCCTATCAGCCGCCCGCTCCTGGTCAGGCGCCGGGGTATCCGATGTCGACAGGACCGCGCGACTGGCTGACAACGCTGCTGCTCTGTATCTTCCTGGGATGGCTAGGCATTCACCGCTTCTACGTAGGCAAGACGGGCACAGGCGTCCTGATGCTGCTCACCGCCGGGGGCTGCGGCATCTGGACGATCATCGACCTCATCATGATCGTGACCGGGTCCTTCACTGATAAAGAAGGCCGGCCCCTGGCCCGCATCACCGCCTGACGGTAGTGGAACTCCCGTGACTTGGTGGCTTGATACCGTGAGACAGCGTGAGGCTATAACGAAACATACATGCCCATCGGCCAGCCAGCTCTCGCGCATTGTCTGGCTGGCGGCGCCACTTGCGCTCGCGGCGACGCCTACTCGCTGGTTGGCCCGGGCGCCGACAGTCTGCCTCATCCGGCGGGTAACGGGTCGGCCATGTCCGGGGTGTGGCATGACGCGGGCGCTCTCGCGGCTGGCCCACGGTGATATGCGCGGGGCGTGGCGCGACAATCGACGCGTGGTCATTGTCGCGCCACTGCTTGCGGGCGTCTGGCTCAACGCGCTGATGGGCATCTGGCTGGACAAAGAACGGCCGCGCCCGACACCCCTGACTGACTGATTCCGCGTTGAAGAAATCCAGTCACACCACCATGGAAGATGGGACAGGGGCGCGAGTGCGGCCATGTACCGCGGCGCGCCTGGAGCAATGCTCGCGGCTACGCCTGAGCCTGGGGCTTGCTCTCGGCGGCCAGCCGCCGGAGGACCGTCACCAGGATGCCACCGTTGCGGTAGTAGCGAATGTCGATCGGACTATCGAGACGCGCGATGACCTGGAACTCTTTCGTCGAGCCGTCGTCACTGGTCGCGCGCACGGTCACCTCCTGACGTGGCTTTAGCTCGCCGTCAATCCCCAGGATGTCAAACGACTCGCGGCCCGTCAGGCCGAGGCTCTCGCGGCTCTCACCTTGCTTGTACTGAAGCGGCAGGATGCCCATGCCGACCAGATTGCTCCGATGAATACGCTCATAGCTCTCGGCGATGGTAGCGCGGATGCCCAGCAGGAGCGGACCTTTGGCAGCCCAGTCGCGGGAGCTTCCCGAGCCATACTCTTTGCCCGCCAGCACGATCAGCGGCGTCCCCTCACGCTGGTAGCGCATCGAGGCGTCGTAGATCGTCATCTCCTCGCCGTCGGGCAGGTGAGTTGTCCAGTAGCCCTCCTTGCCGGGCGTGAGCATGTTGCGCAGACGAATGTTCGCGAATGTGCCGCGCATCATCACCTCGTGGTTGCCACGCCGCGAGCCATAGCTATTGAAGTCGCGCTGCTGGACGCCATGCTCGATGAGATACTGTCCGGCGGGGCTGGACGCTGGGAACGAGCCGGCAGGCGAGATATGGTCCGTCGTGATAGAGTCGCCGACCGAGACGAGCGTCCGCGCGCCTGTAATGTTCCCAATCGCCGCAGGTTCTGGCTTGACACCCTCGAAGAATGGTGGTTTGCGCACGTAAGTGGACGCGTCATCCCAGGCAAAGAGGCCATCACCTGACTCTGGCGTCGGCAGCGCGCGCCAGCGGTCATCGCCATCGAAGACATGCGCGTACTCCGAGGTGAAGACCTCCGGCTTGACGACGCGCTCCAGCGTCTCCTGCACCTCCTGCGGGGTTGGCCAGATGTCGCGCAGATAGACCGGTTGGCCGTTTGGATCCTCGCCGATGGGGTCGTTGGTCAAGTCAATGTCCACGGTGCCCGCCAGCGCATAGGCCACCACCAGCGGCGGCGACGCGAGATAGCTTGCTCGCACCTGCGGATGAATGCGCCCCTCGAAGTTGCGGTTGCCGCTCAGTACCGCTGCGACGACGAGGTCGTTATCAGTGACGGCCTTGCTCACTTCATCAGGCAATGGGCCGCTATTTCCGATACAATTATGGACAGCAATGCCGCCCGCGACAAAAGCGTGGACATTCTCCACAGACAAATCGTAGACGGTTCGTGGTCCGACTGGCTTGGAGTCCACTACACCGAGTGAGAAGGTTGGCAGCGTCAACGCATCTTTCTCGGCGCAATAGCGCTTCGATGCTGAGGCTGACTCGCGTGACTCCAGCGGCGCAAACCACTCACGCACACCCATCTCAGTGAACATTGCGACGGGCGACGGGAAGTTGGCGCTCTCACGATGCAGTGGTTGAAATTTGCGGGCATCGGGCTGAGGCAGGCGAGTGAAGCGGTCGTGACCTTCGAGCAACGAGTAATGAGGCGAGAGGACAGCTTGCCGCTCAAGCAGTTCCGTCGCCGCCAGTGAACGCACCTTCGAAAAGGAGAGCTCGACGTGCTGCTCGTGGAGTTCTTCAAGCCGCTTGGACATCCATAGGCGATTTTCGTGAATCTCGTTCACAGTGCGCCAGTAGACCGCCGCCACGCTCGACCGCATCATCTTGTCGACACAATAGCGGAATCCCACACGCTCGATAAACGACAGCCCATCAGGAAGTTCCAGCCGAATCTCTGTGCGCGGCAAACCGTCTTGCGCTGAGGGATAGCTCGTGGCTGAGCGCCGCGTCGGGTATTCGTAGATGTGCGCGCCTTCCATCGCCACTCCACAGCGGCTGAGGAGGCTGACGATGTCTGCCATCACCAATTTGAGTGCGCCAATATGCACTGCGAGCGCACTCTGTGAATAGGCGGGCATATCGAGGCTCGCGTCCTCGTCCCTGGAGCCCCAGCGATGGAGCGTAGGCGCATGGCCATCGGCGCCAAACAGGCCGCCGAGGAATTCCCGGACGAGGGCGACTGGGCACCGTTCATCCATCACGAACGCTGGAAGCGCGGGCTCCTGTTGGATGCGACGACCTGTGCGCACGCCGGGCAGCGTGACGATTGCGTCGGTCAGCAGCTTCGGAAGCACAATGGTCCACTTGCGCTCGTCGTATCGTGTCGCAGCCGGGCGCAGTCCCGTCACCAACTCAACGTCGTTGAGAACCATGTCGCGATCGACCGCTTGCCCAACATGCATGCGGCCCTGGCCGAGTAGACTGATTGAGCCATCGCTGAGCAAGTGACCGAGCAAACGCGCGAAGGCCAGTATGCGCCCACGCTCATGCGGTGTGTCCATGGTGAACGTGAGCGTACCAACTCGAAGCGCATAGCCGTCTTCATCGGCTGCTGGCTCATCGAGCGGTGTCTCCAGTCCCATGACGATACGATTCTGGGTCAATTTCAGTTCATCGGCTCGCACCCAGCGACCATCGTCGCAAAGAATCTTATGGTCTGGAGTGCAAACAAGTGTGCGGCCGTCTTGGAGCACAAGCGAGATACACTCGCGGATGCCCTGGTCGATCCGCTGCGTCTGCGACGCTATGCCCAGCTTGCAATCGGCGGTGGGGCCGAAGACCTTCGCGCCGCCGAGGAGCGGCATGCGCTCGATGCGTGCGGCTGTGCCATTCGCCAGTGAAACGGTAGTCCCTTCGGCGATGCAGGTTGTGCAGCCATAGCCAACGGTCTGGAAGTGGAGCGCTTCCAGGAACGCGGTCAGGCCCGCGGCGTCGAGATAGTCAGTCACAGCGCGCGAGCCAGGGGCCAGGCTGGTCTTGACGGCGGGCGAGACGCGCAGCCCGCGCTCGACAGCATGCTTGGCGAGCAGTCCAGCGCCGATCATCACGGAGGGGTTCGACGTGTTGGTGCAGCTGGTGATGGCGGCGATAGCGACGGCCCCGTGGGTCAACTCCACCTCTTCGCCGTCCATCACTACGGTCACTGCCGGCGCCTTCACCGCCACCGCCGCGCCACCGTCGCCGCCCTCGTAGCGATCCTTATAGGCCGTGCGGAAGTTTTCACGCACGCCTCCCAGCGCCACGCGATCTTGTGGCCGACGCGGACCCGCCATGCTCGGCACGACCGTGCCGAGATCGAGCTCCAGCAGCTCGTTAAACTCTGGCGTGGGCGTCTCATCAGTGCGGAAGAGCCCTTGCTCTTTCGTGTAGCGCTCGACCAGATCCACCAATCCGGCGTCGCGGCCCGTCAGCCGCAAGTAGCGCAGCGTCTCGGCGTCTACCGGGAAGAATGTAGCCGTCGCGCCGAACTCTGGCGACATGTTCGAGATCGTCGCGCGGTCCGCCAGCCCGAGCGAGCTCAAGCCCGTCCCAACGAACTCGACGAACCGCCCCACGACCCCATGCTTGCGCAGCATTTGTGTCACCACGAGCACCAGATCGGTCGCTGTTGCGCCCTCTGGCAGCTTGCCTGAGAGGTGAACACCTACGACCTCTGGTGTCAGCAGGTAGAGCGGCTGGCCAAGCAATACCGCCTCAGCCTCGATGCCGCCAACTCCCCAGCCCAGCACACCCAGGCCATTGATCATTGTCGTATGGGAGTCTGTGCCTACCAGCGTATCGGGAAACGCCACGCCGTCGCGCGTCTGCACGACCTTGGCGAGATACTCCAGATTGACCTGGTGCACAATGCCTGTCCCCGGCGGCACCACGCTGAAATCCTTGAACGCCTGTTGCGCCCAGCGAAGCAGCGCATAGCGCTCACTATTGCGCTCATACTCGCGGGCGACGTTGACGCCAAAGGAGAGCGTCGTGCCGAAGGAGTCTACCTGCACGGAGTGGTCGATCACCAGGTCAGCCGGAACGAGCGGGTTGATGCCACTGGGGTCGCCGCCCAGCTCCTTCACCGCGTCCCGCATCGCCGCGAGGTCTACCACGGCAGGCACTCCCGTGAAATCCTGCATGATGACACGCGCAGGCAGGAAGGGCAGTTCCTCTGGCTCACCCCGAGCAGGCTGTGCGCCAGGGCGCCACTTCGCCAGCGCCCGCACGTCGGCCTCGCTCACCAGATCAGGCAGCAGGTCATGCTGGCGCAGCGCGTTCTCGATCAGCACACGGACCGTAAAGGGCAGGCGAGAGAGATCAACGTCAAGCTTCTGCGCCAGGGCGTCAAGCCGGTAGATGGCGACGGATCCGCCCTGGGTGGCCAGCGTCGCCCGCGCGCCAAACGCGTCGCGTCGCGAGTGTGGAGAAGACATGCGCAAACTCCTTTGAGTGTCATGAGATTCGCGTGGGAAGCGCCTTCCGGTCGCACGCACGCTGCGATCAAACAGGCCCAGATCAGCCACTCGGCGTCGCGAGTGTTACTGGGCCATAGAGAAAGTAGGTCGGGGTCGCGCGGATGTCAGCGCGCCAGCCGAGCGCGCCCAACTTATCGCGTAGACGCTCCGGCGTGTAGAACACCTTCACGATACGATACGTGCGACCATCGTTGAGGCGGCGTGTCACCTGCGTGGCGTCGGCGCCTTCGAGCTGATGATCGCGCGCAGACGATGAAGGCGTGTAGCGAGAATCCACCAGAAACACGCGGCCCTCTGGGGCAAGACAGTCACGCACGAGCGCCCAGAAGGTCGCGAAGCGCTCCGGCGGCACATGTGAGAGCCAGAAGCTGAAGAAGACCAGGTCGTAGCGTCGCCGCGGTTCCCAGGTGAAGAGGTCGGCTACCTGATAGTCCACACGAGCGGACGCCGCGCCCAGCCGCTCACGGTTGAGCGCGAGCGCCTCTGCCGCCGCATCCACTGCCGTAACCGTGGCATTGGGCAAGCGCTGGACGAGCCGCTGTGTCCAGAGTCCCGTGCCGGCAGCTAGCTCCAGCGCGGCGACTCCTGGCCGCGAGCGCGCGATTTCGAGTGTCTCATCGAGCGCGGTGACGACCTCCGCGACCTCTTCACGCCAGCGCGCATTCTCCTCCGCGCCGTGATCATAGCGACCCTGGCGCAGGAACCACTCATCATATTCGCCCGCGCGCGCCTGATAGTAGGTCATCTGCTCTCGTAGCAGGTCGTCGTGAGAAGCCGCCATGGCTCACTCCTCTAGCTGGATGCGCCTGACGCCGAAGCGCCGCGAAGTCCGCGCCTTCTGGCAGTATAGCCCACACGCCCGCTCGCGCGCCGGTGGAGAACTGCGCCGTCGGTTCGCCAGCCGACCGAACGGCGATGAGCCGGCCGCCGGGTCCATTCCTGGAGGCGCAGCCAGTATAGCAAACGGTCCATCCAATGGCGCTATCGGCGGTATTGAATTTTCTGATAGATACCGTAGAATTGTGTAGCGTTAGTTAGGACATTTGACAAACTAACGTCTGTATGCTATCTTGTCGAACGCGGAGGGCAACGGCCTATGACTCCATCAGACGCCGGCGTCCCGCCCAGCGCTCGCTGGCGCGACGCCCTTGTCCGACCAACTGTTGTGGGCCACCGCGCTTCGGACCTCCACGACATGCGCGAGGCGAACATTGCGCTCGTCTTGCGTTTGATCCGCCAACACGGACCCCTGGCTCGCGTCGCCATCGCCCGGCGGACGGGCCTCTCTCGAACAACGGTGAGTAGTATCGTAGATGGTCTCCTCGCTGAGGAGATCGTGCGGGAAGGCGAGACACTCAATGCCGCGCCCAGCGGTGGTCGTCGGCCCACGCTCGTCCATTTCAACGAGTCCGCCGGAACCACGCTTGGCGTAGACATAGGGCGCACGCACTTCACCATCATCGCGACTGATCTTGATGCGCGCATCATCGCGCGCCGTTCTGGGCCCTGGGACACTGGCGCGGGACCTGCCGTCTGCCTGCCGCGACTCGTCGACGAGATACGCACGCTGATGAGCGAGCGGCATCTCGATTGGGACAGAGTGGTCGGCATCGGCGTCGGCATTCCTGGGCCAGTGGACGCCACAAAGCACACGCTGGTGGCGCCACCGCGCATGGCTGGCTGGGACGGCGTGGATGTGGAGGGCATTCTTCGCGCGGCGCTCGACGTACCTGTGCTGCTCAACAATGACTCGAACGTCGGCGCGCTGGCGGAGAGCCGATACGGCGCGGCAGCCGGCGCATCCGACTTTGCCTACGTGAAGGTCGGCACTGGCATTGGTTGCGGTCTGGTCATCAACGGTGAAATCTATCGCGGGAGTAGTGGTGTCGCGGGGGAGATTGGCCACTTTACAGTGGATAGCGACGGTCCCCTCTGCGACTGTGGAAACAGAGGGTGTCTAGAAGCGATGGCGGGCGCGCCACAGATCGTTCGGAACGCACTCAACGCTGGCTACGACCAGGGCGAGGTCACTGCCAGCGCGCCGGACCCGAGCGAGATTGATGTGGCGGAGGTCGTGCAGGCTGCGCTCAACGGCGATGTCGCCTGCCAGGACGCCATTCGGCGCGCTGGCGAGCTCATCGGCGTGGCGCTCGCGAACCTGGTCAACCTGGTCAATCCATCCGTCATTCTGCTCGATGGCAGCGTAGCGCGAGCGGGAGATCTCTTGCTCGCGCCAATCAGCGCCGCTATCGAGAAGCGTAGCCTGTGGGCAGCCTCTCACGCGACACGCGTACAGGTCAGCGCGCTGGGCGACAGCGCAATCGCGCTGGGCGCGGCGACCATGGTGCTGGACGCCATTTTTGGCGCCCCGGTCTATATCGAACATGCGGCTGGCGATGACGATGCGGATGAAGCGCACGCTGTCGGCATGGCAAGTGGGGCGTACGACGCCTAAGCAGGCGGATGCTTCCGCGGCTGGCGCCCTGGGAGGTTGAAGCGTTCTGGCTCACCCGAGCTGTCACGGCCTGGCAGCCGCCGCACAAGACGCTCTGAGGCGACTCAAGCTATCATGCGACGTATCCCAATCTTTTGACTAATCGTGTCTCAGTATGACCCTTTTCGTCCGTCAGGCGCCGGTCTCTGGCGTGAGATTACCCAGGGCGCCTAGCGTAGTAACGCGAGGGTGAATATCCAGGATGCGCCACAGGTGGCGTGTCACAACCCGAATGAACGGAGTCCTCACGATGAAGTTTTCCTTGCTGACTCGTGGCCGCGTCGCGGCCACCGCACTCGTCGGCATGGGCCTGCTGTCCATGGCGCTCGCGGGCTGCACCTCGACTGGTGGCGGCAGCTCAAGCGCGTCCGGCCCCTACAGCGCCGCCAAGAACTGCCAGAAGGTCGGATTCCTGATCCCCGAGAGCGCTTCGTCCGCTCGGTGGGAAGGCAATGACCACCCCGCGATGATCGCCGCCATCAAGCAGTACATGCCCAATGCGACACTAGATGTGGTCAATGCGAACGGTTCAGACACGACGCAGCTCGCTCAGGCGGAATCGTTCCTGACAAAGGGCGACTGCATCCTGATCGTCGCGCCGCATGACAGCACAGCCGCAGCCACGATCGTCGAGAAGGCGATGGCGCAGCATGTGCCGGTTATCGCGTATGACCGCCTGATCCAGGACAAGAACACCGCCTACTATGTGTCGTTCGACAACGTGAAGGTCGGTCAGCTTCAGGGCCAGTACATCGCCGACAATTACCAGAGCTATGTCACGGCGAATGGCAACAACAATCTGGTCATGATCGACGGTTCTTCGACCGACAACAACGCGGTTCTCTTCAAGCAAGGCGCTCATAGCGCGATTGACCCGCTGGTCTCGGGCGGCAAACTCACCAAGGTGTACGAGCAGTACACACCAAACTGGGACAACCCGACCGCGCAGAACGAGATGCAGGCCGCGCTGACCCAGACTGGCAACAAGGTGGCTGTGGCATACGTTGCCAATGACGGCATGGCCGGCACGGTGATCGCCGCCCTGCAGCAGGCGCACCTGGCGGGTAAGGTGCTCGTCACCGGACAGGACGCGACTGTCGCGGGCATCCAGAACATTCTGCTGGGCAACCAGTCGATGACGGTCTACAAGGCCATCACGAAGGAAGCCGGCGCCGCCGCGCAGCTCGCCGCCGCGCTGTCCGCTGGCACTGACACGGCTTCGCTGACCAATGGCGCCACGACGGCCACCCAGGATGGCGGCAAGCTACCGTCCGTGCTGGAGACGCCAGTCGCCGTTGACAAGACGAACATCGCCAGCACCGTGCTGGCCGATAACTTTGTCACGAAGGCGGAGATCTGCCAGGGCGTCCCTGCGGGCACTGACGGTATCTGCTAAACTAAGCCCAACGCAAACCCATTCAGCGGGCTACGCTGCGACCGTGTGAGCGGCGCCGCCGCGTAGCCCAACACTGGAGAGCGCGAGTCTGGGATGACGCCAGGCTCGCGCTTCCTTGCTCAGGCGCCGTAGCCTGCTGCGGTTGAACCCAACGCTTGGGGGGGCGCCACGAGATGGAGGTCTTCCAATGGCGGATGTAGCGAACGGCTCGGCCAGCGCAGCCACGAGTGAGCGAACTCCGGAGCTGATGCTGAAGGGCATCAGCAAGTCGTTTGGCGCGGTTCAGGCGCTCAAAGATGTGGATTTCGAGGTCTATGCCGGCGAAGTCGTCGGCCTGGTCGGCGATAACGGCGCGGGCAAATCCACGCTCATCAAGACGATCGCGGGCGTGAATGTCCCCGATACTGGCCAAATCTACGTCGCTGGACAGCACGTCAACATCTCCAGTCCCGCGGATGCTGTGCATCATGGCATTGAAACGGTCTACCAGGACCTTGCCCTCTGCGACAATCTGGATGTCGTCGCTAACCTGTACCTTGGACGCGAAGATACCGCGTTTCGCCTGGGTCCACTCTCTCCACTGACCGAGCTTGAAATGGAGCGCCGCACAGTCGAAGTCTTGCGGCAGCTTGATGTAAAGATTCCCTCGGTGCGTTCGGTCGTCGCAACGCTCTCTGGCGGACAGCGGCAATCCATCGCCGTCGCCAAAACGATCTTGCGCAACGCGCGCGTCGTCCAGCTCGACGAGCCAACCGCGGCGCTCGGTGTCGCGCAGACTCGACAGGTGCTCAACCTCATACGCCGCTTGCGCGAGCAAGGCCTTGCGGTCGTCGTCATCTCCCACAACCTGGCGGATGTCTTTGAGGTCGTGGACCGCGTGATCGTGATGCGGCTGGGTCGGCGCGTCGCCACGTTTGACGTGAAGTCGACGACACCGGAGCGCGTCATCGGCGCTATCACAGGCGCCGAGTTTGGCGAGGTGCCCGAGAACGGCGACGCGAGCGAAGTCGCCCAGGGGGCATAGAGGGGAGCGAGTGAGACTATGAAGAGCGATCTGACGAACATCGCGACCAATGAGCCTGATGTGACTCATCACCCGTCGCCTACGCCTCCCAACGAGTCCTTTATGCAGACGATAATGACGCGATTGCGGCGTGGTGAGGTTGGCCAGCTGCCAGCCATCCTGATGCTGGCAGCGATCGTGATCGTGTTCGAGGTCGTCTCGCATGGCGTATTCCTCTACCCGATCAACCTGAACAACCTAATTCTTCAGGAAGCCGATGTGGCGGTGATCGCGCTAGCCGCTGTGCTGGTGCTGCTTCTGGCCGAGATTGACCTGTCGCTGGCGGCCGTAGCGTATCTGTGTGGAGCGGTGACGGTCATCCTCTCGACCTATCATCATTGGCCGGCTGCGGCGGCGCTCGCGGCTGGCCTGGCGACGGGACTGGTGGTAGGACTGATCAATGGGCTGCTTGTCGCGGTTCTTCGTGTTCCATCCTTCATCGTTACCTTGGCTGGGTACATCTTCTACTCTGGCCTCCTCCTCCACATCGAGTTGCCCAATACGACGATCACGCTCTTCGATCCCGCGCTGAAAGGCATCATGTCGAACTACGTGGTCTTCCCGTGGGATATCATTTCGCCGATTCCTGTGGTCCTGATCTACGCAGGCGTGCTGTTCCTGGATCGCCGACAACGCGTGAAGGAAGGATTGGCAATCGCCCCCATGTGGACCATCTGGGCCAAACTCATTGTGGTCGTGGTGCTCCTTGGTATCGCGCTGGCGATCTTCGAGAGTGCGCTTGGTGTTCCCTACTCCATGTATCTTGTCTTTGGCGTGCTGATCGTGTCGTGGATGATTCTGCGCTTCACCACCTATGGGCGGCACGTCTATGCGGTCGGCGGCAATCCTGAAGCGGCGCGCCGCGCAGGTATCAATGTCACCGCGATCCGGGTTAGCATCTTCGCGCTGGCGTCGATGCTGGCTGGACTTGGCGGCATCCTTGTCACCTCCCGCACCACCTCCGCCCCGACTGCGGTTGACCCACGGTTGCTGCTGCTAGCCATCGCTGTCGCCGTCATCGGCGGTGTCAGCCTCTTTGGCGGGCGCGGCTCGGTTTGGGGTGTGGTGCTTGGCATTCTGATCATCGGCAGCCTGGAGAACGGGCTGACCTTGTTCAGCTCAGCAGGCGCCGACTTCGAGCAAATGCTGGAGGGCGCTGTGCTGATCGCCGCTGTCATCCTCGATGCCATTACCCGGCGCCGAAGCGCCGTCACTGGACGCTAACGCGCGTCGTGGCGCCAGAGCGACTGGCGTAACGCATGCTGGGCCTGACGGGAAGCATCCTGTCAGGCCCAGTGATGTTCAGGAGGTATTTGCTGTGGGCGATTCATCTGATGTGCGCGTCGGGATCATCGGCTATGGTCTGGCGGGCGCCGTCTTTCATGCGCCGTTAGTAGCGTCCACACCGGGCATGCGTGTCGCGGCGATCAGCGTCGGCGACCCGACCCGCTCGGCGCAGGCGCGTCGCGACTTTCCCCAGGCGACAATCTATCCCTCGGCGCAGGAGCTGCTCGCCGCCGCTGACACACTCGACCTCGTCGTGGTAGCGGCGCCCAACAACGCCCACGCTCCGCTCGGCATCGCCGCGCTGGAGGCTGGCGTGTCCGTCGTAGTTGACAAGCCGTTCGCGCCCAGCGCCATCGAGGCGCAGCAGGTGATCGACACGGCGCGCCGCACCGGCAAACAACTCAGCGTCTTTCAGAATCGCCGCTGGGACAACGACTTTCTTACGGTCCGGCGACTGATGCAAGGCGCCGCGCTGGGACATGTCTCGCGGTTCGAGAGTCGCTTCGAGCGCTTCCGTCCAGCCCCCAAGGCGGGCGCCTGGCGCGAGAGTGATGAGCCATCGCTGGCGGGCGGCCTGCTCTTCGACCTCGGCGCACACCTGATTGACCAGGCGCTCCAGCTCTTCGGCTGGCCCGAATCAGTCTATGCCGAGCAGGCGCTTCGCCGTCCGGGCGTGCGCGTGGATGACGACAGTTTTGTGGCGCTGCGCTTCCCTGGCGGCGAGGTGGCGCACCTGTGGATGAGCGTCATCCCGCGTGTCTCCGGTCCACGCTTCCGGGTCGTCGGCTCGGTCGGCGTCTACCAGAAGTATGGACTCGACCCGCAGGAGGGCCAACTGGCCGCAGGGCTGCGACCTGGCGACACGGACTTCGGGCGCGAGCCGCGCGAGTCCTGGGGAACGCTCTCCAGCGAGATCGACGGCCTCGCGGTCGAAGCCGCTGTCGAAAGTGTCACCGGCAGCTACCAGGACTACTACGCTGGTGTGCGCGATGCGCTGCGCGAGGGCCAGCCGATGCCCGTCGATCCGATCGACTCGCTTGGGGTCATCCGAGTGATCGAGGCGGCGCGCGCGAGCGCTCAGCGCGGCGAAGTCGTACGGCCCGGCGCCTCGGCGGGCGCATGAGGCGCCAATGACACACATCTCGCGATTGAGAAGCGCTGTGGGAGCGGCGGTGGCGATGCCCACCGTCAGACGTGAAAGCCACATCCAATGACGCTTGACCAGCTCGAAACGTTTGTCGCCGTCTCGCGCGCCCGCAGCTTCTCGCGCGCGGCGACGCTGCTCAACCTCGCGCAGCCGACGCTGAGCGGGCGCATCGCGACGCTGGAGCGTGAGCTCGGCGAACAGCTATTTCATCGGCGCGGCCACACCCTCGACCTGACCGACGCCGGACGCGCGCTGCTTCCTTACGCCGAGCGCATGCTAGCCTTGCGGGCGGAGGGCCAGCGCGAGGCGCAGCGCGTCGCGCACGGTGGGCTGGGTCGTCTGACACTCGGCGTCAATCCTACCTGCGGTCAATATGTCGCGCCGCGCCTGGTCGAGGCCTATGCCCGAGCACATCCGTCGGAGCGTGTATGGGTCCGGGTAGATCGCAGTCCTGTCCTGATGGAGACGCTGCTCGACGGCGTTGTGCAGCTAGCGCTCTGCTCTCTGGCGCAGATGGACCCGCGCGCCGATGTGCTCTGGCGCTACAACGATCCGTTGCTGCTCGTGGCGGGACGCAGCCATCCGCTCGGGCGAGCGGGGACCTGTGAGCGCGCCGATCTGACCCGCCACGCCATCATCTCAACCCGCACCGGGCCGACCCATTTTGGCTTGAGCAAGCTGCTGCCCGCGGGCGTCGAGCCGCGCATCGAGGCGACGGCTGGCGAGGTGGTGCGCCAATTGCTGCTGCGCGGACTGGGCGTCTCGGTGCTGCCCGCCATCGCCATCTGGGATGAGCTCAAGCGCGGCGACCTCGTC
>DASQSS010000159.1:0-2742 GCA_035642255.1 Ktedonobacterales bacterium
TCGTGCGGGTTCGTTCTGAGGACGCGACACTCTACGTCGTGGGCGACCTGTTCCACCATGCCATCGAGGTCGAGCATCCTGACTGGATGGTCGGTTGGGCCGACGCAGAGGCCATGCTGGCGACCCGCCGCTGGCTGCTGCACAACGCGCTCGACGAACGCGCGCTGGTTATAGCCGCGCACATCGCGGACGCCGGGCGCATCGAGCGCATGGAAGGCGACCGTCTGCGGTGGGTAAGCGCATGAGCATGAGTCGGCATGAATCGGCATGTCGCTTCAGCGCCGAAGAATAACGCCAGACGAGCATGCTAGAATACAGCTATCGAGCCGCCAAGCGCGACAGGGTGAAGCGGCGCCGTTGACAAAGGAGTCAGACGAGATGAGCGATACGACACAGCCAATGGTTTCGACCACGCCCTCACCTGAAAACTGGGAATCGCTCGACGAGCCAATCGCGTGGCGCCCCAGCGAGGAATATCTGAACCGCAGCCGGCTGATGCGCTTCATGCGCGAGCACGGCGTCAGCGACTACGACTCACTGCTCCGGCGCGCTGGCGATGACCCCGCGTGGTTCTGGGACGCCGTCTCGAAGGATCTCGGCCTCGTCTGGCAGCGCCCATACACACGCGTATTCGACGACTCACGCGGACCGCAGTGGACGCGCTGGTACATTGACGGCCAGTTTAACTATGTCGCGTCCGCGCTCGATCAACATGCCACAGGCGACAGTGCGAACCGCACAGCGCTGATCTGGGAGGGCGAGGATGGCGAGACGCGCCGCTTCACCTACGCGGAGCTGCTGGCGCTAACAAACCAGGCTGCGAATGCGTTGCGGGCGCTCGGTGTGGGCAAGGGCGACCGTGTGGGCATCTACATGCCAATGATACCTGAGGTCGTCGCCGCGACGCTTGCCTGCGGCAAGCTTGGCGCCATCTACACGCCGATCTTTTCGGGTTACGGCGCCGAGGCCATCGCTGCGCGCCTGCGTGACAGCGGCGCCAAGCTGCTCGTCACCGCCGACGGCTTCTATCGTCGTGGCAAGGTTGTGCCGATGAAGGAGACCGCGGACGCCGCGCTACGCGACGCGCCAACGGTCGAGCACGCGCTCGTGGTGCGGCGCGTCGGCGGCGAGGCGCCGTGGGACGCCAGCCGCGATGTCGCCTGGGATGATCTCGTACAGGCTCAGTCTTCCGAGTGTGAGACCGTCGTGACTGACGCTGAAGACCCCTACATGCTCATTTACACATCCGGAACGACTGGGCGACCCAAGGGGGCCGTCCACGCGCACTGCGGCTTCCCGATCAAGAGCGCGCAGGACATGGCGCACTGCTTCGATGTGCAGCCCGATGATACCCTCTTCTGGCTGACCGACATGGGCTGGATGATGGGGCCATGGGCCGTCAGTGGAGCGCTGATCATCGGCGCGACCCTGGCCATCTACGAGGGCGCGGTAGACTTCCCGGCTCCTGATCGCCTCTGGGACTTCGCCGAACGGCACAAGGTGACGGTCATGGGCATCGCACCTACGGTCGTGCGCTCGTTGATGACCCTGGGTGATGAGCATGTGCGCAAGCACGACCTCAGCGCGCTGCGCATTCTCGGGTCCAGTGGCGAGCCGTGGAACTCCGGGCCGTGGCACTGGTTCTTCGATGTGGTTGGCGGCGGCCACTGCCCGATCATCAACTATTCCGGCGGCACGGAGGTCTCTGGCGGCATCGTCGGCTGCACGACCATCACGCCGATCAAGCCCTGCTCGTTCTCAGGTCCCATCCCAGGCATGGTGGCGGACGTAGTGGACGACAGCGGCGCATCAGTCCGCGGGCAGGTGGGCGAGTTAGTGATACGCGGGCCGTGGCCAGGCATGACCCGAGGCTTCTGGGGCGACCCACAGCGCTATGAAGAGACCTACTGGGCGCGCTTCCCCGGCATCTGGACGCACGGCGACTGGGCGGTGATCGACCGTGACGGCTTCTGGTACATCCTGGGTCGCTCGGACGACACGATCAAGGTCGCGGGCAAGCGATTGGGTCCTGCCGAGGTCGAATCGGCGGCGGTGGCGCATCCTGCCGTCAGCGAGGCCGCCGCTATCGGCGCGCCACACCCAGTCAAGGGCGAAACGGTCGTCGTTTTCGTCGTGCTGCGCCCGGGCGTCGAGCCGTCGGAGGAGCTGCGTGAGGGAGTGCGCGCCAGCGTCACGCAAGCGCTTGGTCCCGCGCTCAAGCCTGAAGCGGTCTATTTCGTCTCACAGCTGCCCAAGACCCGCAACGGCAAAGTGCTGCGGCGGCTCATTCGCGCGCGACACATGGGCAAAACCGACCTTGGCGACCTCTCCTCGCTGGAGAGTCCTGACGCGCTGGAGGCCATCGGGCAGGCGCGCTGACCATACGCGGGTTGAGTCACATTCCCGCGCTTTGTGGATGAGAGTGGTCCAAGCAGGCGACCATTCGTTGGTCTCGTTACTCTCGTTGCGGAACGGTCAGCCGCGCATATGTGGGATCACGCGCGGCTGACCAATTCGCAATCCTCCATGTGAAACCCGGTCAGCCGCACGAGAACCAGCTTCTTCAGGGCCACACGAAGCGCTTCCACGAACATCGCGTCGATCAGGCGGAAACGCAAGGCGCTGTAGCCCCGCTCAGCCAGTTCTGCGCTCGGCCCATCTATAATGGAAGAGCGGACAGAACCTCGTCTGTTTCAACCATGTCGCGGGTCGCGTCGTCAACGTCACTCGAAGGTCGTTCGC
>DASQSS010000160.1:0-16287 GCA_035642255.1 Ktedonobacterales bacterium
AGCGCCGGGCTGGGATTGCTCATGGATCGAGATTGTCACGCGATATGGACACTATCTCCATCCCGTCGGCATCAAAGGCTGGCCCAAGGAGCCACCCAACTATCTCGCCTTTCGCTATGACGGCGTCTTGCAGTCGATTCACCATGTTAAGCGCTACGAAGTCGTCACGAGCCTGGTCGGCAAGGTGTCCGCAGTACATGACGAGAGCTGGAACGGCGAAGGGAAAAGTACGCCGCATTTTCTCTACACACTTGGTCCCACCTTTAGGCCCAGCACGATCGTGCGCGCAGGCGCGGTCTACCGGAATGGGCGGGTCTGGTGTATGCTCGACACGCTCTTCACCTCGGACACCATCTCCCAGGCGCGTGATATCTCCCGTGAGCGGGCCGCCCAGGCAGGCGAGAGCGCTGGCCGAGTATGAGCAATACCGAGTATGAGCAATACTGCGGCAAGTAGGATTCGACGGTGGGATGCGTACCACAATCGCAGACCGCACCGCGCTAGGGCGCCGCTGCGCCTCCTCCTGCTGAGTCTCTTCTTTCGCATCGGTGATAGTGAATTGCACTATGCTTGCTCGAATCTGGGTACACGTTGACTGCACTTTGGGGTCATCTACATCAGTGCTCTTTGCCCGGTCGGTGTATAATGGGAGCCAGCGATGGCGTGCCACCCATGCGCGCCTCCTGATTCAAGCGCTGATACACGCTGCATGCTATGACGGCGACTCATTCGACCTCCGATCCTGGCAACTTCGTGATACGACGAACCCTCTCGGCGCCGCATTTATTCCTCAAGGAGGCTGCCTCGCATGCTTGACTCTCGTCCGCCCGAACAAGGCAGCCTGGTACAGGTGCGCCAACGACCGTTCGTCGTGCTCGAGGTGCAACGGAGCGCGCCGCTCACCAGTCCTCTGCGTGGGCAGCTGGGCGCGCCGCAGCACCTGGTGACGCTGAGCTCGGTGGAGGATGACGCGCTCGGCGAGGAGCTACAGGTGATCTGGGAGATCGAGCCGGGCGCACAGCTGGCAGAGCGCGTGGTCGTGCCTACCCCCAGCGGCTTTGACGATCCCGCACGCCTGGATGCCTTCCTCGATGCTGTGCGCTGGGGCGCAGCATCGTCGGCCGACGTGCACGCGCTGCAGGCGCCGTTCCGCAGCGGCATCGAGATCGAGGATTACCAGCTCGATCCCGTCGTGCGGGCCATCCAGATGCCGCGCGCCAACCTGCTCATCGCGGATGATGTCGGTCTGGGCAAGACGATCGAAGCGGGGCTCGTCTGCCAGGAGTTGCTGCTGCGCCATCGGGTGCGCAAAGTGCTGGTGGTCTGTCCGGCTTCGCTGCAGATCCAGTGGCGCGACCAGATGCGCGACAAGTTTGGCCTGGAGTTTCGCATTGTGGACGCCGAGCTGATGCGACGGCTGCGACGCGAGCGAGGGCTGCACGTCAATCCCTGGACGCACTTCCCGCGTCTGATCACCTCGATTGACTTCCTCAAGCGTGAGCGGCCAATGCGTCTGATGAGCGAGGCGCTGCCCGCCGAGGGTGAGCCAGTTTACCCGCGCCGCTTTGATCTGCTGATCGTGGATGAGGCGCACAACGTGGCGCCGTCGGGTCGCGGCAAGTATCCGCTGGATTCGCTGCGCACACAGGCGATTCGCCGCCTGGCGCCGCACTTCGAGCATAAGCTCTTCCTCTCGGCAACGCCGCACAACGGCTACCCCGAAAGCTTTACCGCCCTGCTAGAACTGCTGGATAGCCAGCGCTTCGCCCGCTCCGTCGCGCCGGATCGCGGGCAGCTTGCTGCGGTGATGGTGCGGCGCCTCAAGTCCGAGTTTACGGACTGGGCGGGCGACCTGCGCTTCCCCCGGCGTGAGTTGGCCGCGCTGGAGGTCGATTACACCGAGGAGGAGCGGCGCATCCACGCCCTGCTGCGCGAGTACAGCGCGAGCCGCCTGCGGAACGCGACGCAGCGCGCGACGCCCGGCGCGGAGCGCTATGCCACGGAGTTCGTCGTCAAGCTGCTCAAGAAGCGTTTGTTCTCGTCGCCCGAAGCATTCGCCACGACGCTGGAGCGGCACATCACCTCGCTGGAGACTGCGCGCATCCGCTCGGCGCCCCGCCCACTCTCGGAAGGGCTGCTGCAGCGGCAGATCGAGCGCGTCGAGGAGGAGTTCGGCGATGAGGAGGCTTTTGAGGAGGCGACCAGCGATGCGCTGGACGGAGCTACGCGCCTCTTCCGCGAGCCGAACACGGAGGAGCGCGCACTGCTGGAGCAGATGCGCGCCTGGGCCAGCAAGGCCCGCTATGCCAAAGACAGCAAGACGATGGAGCTGATCACCTGGCTGCGGCGTGAGTTGCGCCCAGGTGGTGAATGGTCAGACCAGCGGGTGATCATCTTCACTGAGTATCGGGATACGCAGCGCTGGCTGCAGACCATCCTTGCGAGCGAGGGGCTGACACAGGGCGACCGCCTAATGACGCTGCATGGCGGCATGGATACCGTTGACCGGGAGCGCGTCAAAGCCGCGTTCCAGGCGCATCCGACCCTCTCGCCCGTGCGCATCCTGCTGGCGACCGATGCCGCGTCGGAGGGCATCGACCTGCAAAACCACTGCTCGCGGCTGATCCACTTCGAGATTCCCTGGAATCCAAACCGGATGGAGCAGCGCAACGGGCGTATTGATCGCCACGGCCAGCGTGCGCCCGCCGTCGCGATCTACCACTTCGTCGCCGCGGGCTATGCGCGGGCGCAGGCGGCAAGCACGTCTGGCCAGATGTTCGCGGCTCGGCCCGGCGACCTGGAGGCTGATCTGGAGTTCCTGATGCGCGCGGCGCTCAAGGTGAACCAGATTCGCGAGGACCTGGGCAGCGTGGGGCCGGTGATCGCCGAGCAAGTAGAGGAGGCGATGCTGGGGCGGCGTGTGCGCCTGGAGACGGAGGTCGCTGAGCGCGGCGCCGCGCCGAGTAGGAGTCTGCTGAAGTTTGAGCGCAAGCTGCGCGAGCAGGTACAGGCGTTGCACATGCAATTGCAGGAGTCGCGGCGCGAGCTCCATCTCTCGCCGGAGAATGTGCATGCCGTGGTGACGATCGCGCTGGAGCTGGCCGGCCAGCCGAAGTTGCGCGAGGCGACGGTATCCGGCATCTGGCCGGACCCCACTGGCCGCCGAACCACCTGCCCGGTCTTCTACCTGCCCGCCCTGTCGGGAAGTTGGGCGGGCTGCACCGATGGTCTGTCGCACCCGCACACCGGCAAGATTCGCCCAATCGTTTTCGATGATACGCTTGCCGCCGGGCGCGACGATGTCGTGCTGGCGCATCTCAACCATCGGCTCGTGCAGATGTCACTGCGGCTGCTGCGCGCGGAGGTCTGGTCGGCGACGGAGAGTCGCAAGCTGCACCGCGTCACCGCGCGGCTTATTCCCACCAACATGCTCGATACGCCCGCTGTGGTCATCCACGCGCGGCTGATGCTGCTGGGCGGCGACTCGCAGCGGTTGCATGAGGAGCTGATCGTCGCGGGAGGAGCACTCCGCGAGGGGCGCTTCGTTGAAATAGACGAGGAGCGGTTGAGCGAGGCGCTAGAGAGCGCGCTGCCCGTCGCGGCGTCATCGGAGATGCGTCAGCGGTTAGCCGCGTCCTGGCCCTCACACGAGGCGGCGCTACTGGCCGCGCTGGAAAAGCGTAAGCAGGCGCTCACCCGCACATTACAGCGGACCCTGGCCGAGCGGGAGCGCAAAGAGACGCGCGATGTGGCCCTCATCCTCGAAGAGCTGCGCAAGAGCATCCTGGAGGAACTCAACCAGCCGGAGGTCGTCCAGCTCGAACTATTTAGCCCGCCAGAGAAGGAACAGCTCGAGCGCAACCGGCGCTTCCTGGAGCAGCGAGTTGCGCAGATTCCCGACGAGATCGTGCGCGAGCAGGAGACGATCCGTAAGCGCTTCGCCGACCCACAGGCGCGCCTCTTTCCCGTCGCCGTCACCTATCTGGTCCCCGAGAAGTATGCCACGGCTCACCAGGGAGGGTACCGCTGATGCCGTCCATCGCACGACACCACGCTGAATGGCTCTCGCTGGTCGAGGTTTCCGGCCCGTTCCTCAGTATGCCAGTGCTGATGCGTGTCTTTCCACAGGGGTTGGACCCGCATGACCCGGAGCGCACGCGCCTGCTGCGCCAGGCCTATGAGGAGTGGGAGGACGGCGCGGACGACCCGGCGATCCATACCGCCTGGGTAGAGTGGGTGCTGGAGCAGGTGTTGGAGCTGCGCTCGCCACGCTTGAGAGATGCGCTGCTGACCGGGCAGGCGCTTCCGCCGGAGTTGCGGGCGAGCTTCTTGGAGCATGGCGAGACGCTGCAACCGGACTATGCGCTCGTGAACCCATCCGGTAGGCCAGATGCCGGGGCGCCGCGTCTGCTGGTACAGGTCTACCCGCCGACGCAGGACCTGGAGCGCGCGGTGGAGGGCCGTCGCTGGAAGGCGCCACCCGCCACGCGCATGATGGAGCTACTGCATGCGACCGGCGTGCGCCTGGGGCTGGTGACCAATGGCGAGCGCTGGATGCTGGTGGACGCGCCGCGCGGCGAGACGACTGGCTTCGCCTCGTGGTACGCCGCGATGTGGCTGGAGGAGCCGCTGACCCTGCGCGCCTTCTGCACGTTGCTCGACGCGCATCGTTTCTTCGGTGTGGCGGAGGAGTCCACCCTGGGGGCGATGCTCACGGAGAGCGCGTCCAGCCAGGAAGAGGTCACGAACCAGCTGGGCGATCAGGTGCGCCGTGCGGTCGAGATGCTGATCCAGACGATTGACCGCATCGACAAGGACCGTGGCCGCGCGCTGCTGAGGGGCGTGAACGAAGTGGAGCTCTACAACGCGGCGCTGACGGTGATGATGCGGCTGGTCTTCCTGTTCTGCGCCGAGGAGCGCGGGCTGCTGCTGCTCGGCGATGAGATGTACGACCGCAACTATGCCATCTCGACGCTGCGGGCGCATCTGCGCGAGGCGGCGGACCAGCACGGCGAGGAGGTGCTGGAGCGGCGCCGCGACGCCTGGGCGCGGCTGCTGGCGACCTTCCGTGCGGTCTATGGCGGGGTGGAGCACGACCGCATGCGTCTGCGCGCCTATGGCGGCCATCTCTTCGACCCCAATCGCTATCCCTTCCTGGAGGGGCGCGCCGCTGGAACCACATGGCGCGATACCCCCGCGGCGCCGCTGCCGATCGACAACCGCACCGTGCTGCACCTGCTCGAAGCGTTGCAGATGCTGCAGGTAAAAGTTCCCGGCGGCGGCCCTGCGGAAGCGCGGCGGCTCTCGTTTCGCGCGCTCGACATCGAGCAGATCGGGCATGTCTACGAGGGCCTGCTGGACCACACAGCGAAGCGCGCCACACAGCCGACGCTGGGGCTGGAGTCGGCGGCGAAGAAGGGCGTCGCGCCGGGTGTGGAGATCGCGCTGGCGGAGTTGGAGCGAGTGTGCGCGAAAGGCGAGACCGCGCTGCTCGATTTCCTGAAGGAGCAGACCGGGCGCAGCGCCAGCGCGCTGGCGAATCGCCTGGCCATTGGCCCGGACCTTGCCGACCTGCCACGCGTGCTGGCCGCCTGCGACAACGACGACGCGCTCTATCGCCGTGTGCTGCCATTCGCTGGGCTGCTGCGGCTGGATACCTTTGAGCGACCCGTGGTGATCGGCGCGGGCAGCGTCTACGTCACGACTGGCGCTGATCGCCGCAGCACCGGCACGCACTATACGCCGAAGAGCCTGACTGAGCCGATGGTGCAGCACACGCTCGATCCGCTGGTCTACGTCGGGCCAGCCGAGGGACGCAATAAAGATGACTGGCAGCTGCGCTCCGCCCGCGCGCTGCTGGAACTCAAGATTTGCGACTTGGCGATGGGGTCGGGCGCGTTCCTGGTGCAGACGGCGCGTTACCTCGCCGAGCGGCTGATGGAGGCCTGGGAAGCGTCTGAGGCCCAGATTCGCGCGCGTGGCGTCACCGCGCCACAGATCACCCCCGACGGCGCGCTCTCCTCCGGCGACCCAACCGAGACGTTGATCCCCCACGACGCGCGCGAGCGGCAGGCGCTGGCGCTGCGGCTGATCTGCGACCGCTGCCTCTATGGTGTAGACAAGAATCCGATGGCGGTGGAGATGGCCAAGCTCTCGCTCTGGTTGGTGACGCTCGACAAAGACCGCCCGTTTACCTTCCTCGACCACGCGCTACGCTGCGGCGACTCGCTGCTGGGCATCTCGGATGTGCGCCAGTTGCGGCAGTGGACGCTGCAGCCCGCCGATGATGGCGTGGTGCGCCAGTCAGACTTCCTGACGCCGTTGGTGGCGCGCGCGCTCAGCATCGCGCTCGACAAGCGGCGCCAGATCGAGGCGGCGCCCGCGCTCAGCGTCGCCGATGTGCAGGCGAAGGAGCGGCTGCTGCGCGAGGCCGAGCAGGCGATGGCGCTGGTGAAACTGGGCGCCGACCTGCTGGTGGGCAGCGCGCTCGCCCCCGACGCCCGGACCCGCGAGACGCGCCGCCAGCAGACCCTGGGCGAATACGCCACGCTGATGACCATCTTCCAGCATCAGGACGAAGTCGTCGTCTACCCCAGCGAGCAGGACGAGGCGCAGCGCATGCTCTCCGACCTGCGCGCCCGCGCCACTGAACTGCTAGGCGCCAACACGCCCTTCCATTGGCCACTGGAGTTCCCCGAGGTCTTTGTCGAGGTTATCTTCACGCCCGACGTCATGAACGGCCAACTCATTCCTAGCGTGCACGACTGGGAGCCGCCCGCTCCGGGCTTCGCGGCCATTATCGGCAATCCGCCGTTCATCGGTGGGAAGCGCATCACTGGCGCACTGGGGACGCAGTACCGCGAGTATCTGGTGGACACGCTCGCCAGCGGCGCGCGAGGCAGCGCCGATCTGTGCGCCTACTTCTTCCTGCGGGTGGGGCAATTGCTGCGCGCGGGCGGAGACGCGGGCCTGCTGGCGACCAACACCATTGCTCAGGGCGACACGCGCGAGGTCGGGCTGGATCAGCTCGTGGCGCAGGGCTTCAGCATCCCACGCGCTGTGCCGACCCGCGAATGGCCCGGCGACGCGTCGGTGCAAATCGCGCATGTCTGGCTGCGGCGTGGCGACTGGCGCGGCCCGTACGCGCTCGATAATCAGCTAGCATCCGGCATCACTGCCTATCTGACGGCTCCGGGAGAAATTAACAGCAATCCTCACCGCCTCATCGCTAATGAGTCTAGGTCGTTTATTGGGTCGTTAGTGCTCGGCATGGGCTTCGTGCTTGAACCAGAGGAGGCGCAGGCACTGCTCGCCAAAGACCCGCGTAACCGCGATGTGCTCTTCCCTTATCTCAACGGCGAAGATCTCAATTCGCGCCCCGACCAGTCGCCCAGCCGGTGGGTCATCAACTTCCACGACTGGCCACTGGCCCGCGCCGAGACCTACCCCGACACGATGGCCATTGTGCGCGAGAAGGTAAAGCCGGAGCGTGACAAGCTAGGACTAAAAAACGATGCGTCGGCAAAGGGCTATGCCCGTTTTTGGTGGCAGTACGCCAGAAAAGGCCTTGACCTCCACGCCACCATCGCGGGGATGCAGCGGGTGCTGGTGCGAGCGAGGGTAAGTAACATCAATTCCATTGCCTTCGTTCCTACTGGGACAATCTGCTCCGAAGCAACCGTTGTTTTCGCTTCCGCCGACTATGGCTTCTTTGCGCTGCTACAAGCACTTACACACACCGAGTGGCTCACATTTCATGCGTCAAGTATGCGAACCGACATACGATACACTCCATCTGACTGCTTCGAGACGTTCCCATTCCCCGACGACATCTCCGGCCTCGACAACATCGGCGAGCGCTACTATGCCCACCGGCAGAGCATCATGTTCACACGGCAGGAAGGGCTGACCAAGACGTACAACCGCTTCCACCATCCCCAGGAAGCGGCGGAAGATATCCAGCGGCTGCGCGCCTTGCATGTAGGAATGGACCAGGCGGTGGCGCGGGCCTACGGCTGGGATGATCTCGATCTGGGCCACGGCTTCCACGCGACGAAGCAGGGGCTGCGCTACACGATCAGCGAGGCGGCGCGGCGCGAGGTCCTGGGGCGGCTGCTGCGGCTCAACCACGAGCGCCACGCCGAGGAGGTCGCGGCGGGCCTGGTAGACGAGAGCGGCAAACCACTGCGCGGCTCGAAGGGGAAATCCCGCCCGGTGGCTGGCGGGTCCGTGATGCGAGGGGGAAGCGGAACAGGTGGCGCAGATGTGACGGAGACGGCGGCGGCATATCGGGCGCCACGGCTGTTCGGGGAGGAGTAGCGGCGCGAGCGGAGACGCGCAAGGAGCGGCGACGACCCGCCGCCAGCCTGCGCGCTCCACTTGTGCAAGCTAGCGTGCGTGCGGTTATACTGAGGCAACGATGCAATTGACCTGTGCGGGAAGGATAGGGTAGACGTGGGTATTAGCGTACAAGACCGCGAGATTCAATCACTGGTAAACGACATCAAAGAAGGCCGGTTGCTCTTGCCCGAGATGCAGCGCGGCTATGTCTGGAAGTCCACGCAAGTCCGCGATCTCTTCGACTCGCTCTACCACGAGTATCCCACAGGCCAGTTGCTCATCTGGCAGACAGACGAACTGCCGCATATGCATACCGCCGCTGTACAAAACGTCGATAAGGCCGCATATCGTCCGCAGCTGCTGCTCGATGGCCAGCAGCGACTCACCTCATTGACCGCGATTCTCTTTGGCGAGCCCCTGCTCGTTCGCGATCGCTCGCGCAAGGTGGATATCGTCTTCAACGTGTTCGATGATGACGAGAAGTTTGAGGTCGCGACGGCCTTTCATCATCCGCAAGCAGGCTGGGTCTCGCTAACCAAACTCTTCACCAAGGGCACGATGGCGGCCTTCAGCGATCTCAAGCTCGACTTTTCTGACCCGGCTGCGCAGATTGCGCATGACCGTCTGACGCGCTTGCACTCCATCAAGCAGTACCGCTATCGGATCAATGTGCTCGAAGGCTTGACCTACGATAAAGTCACCGAAATCTTCGTGCGCATCAACTCCGGCGGCACGCGACTGAACAGCGCCGATCTGGCTCTAGCGCAGATGTCGAGCCGCTGGAAAGGCGTCACCGACGCGCTCGATGCGTTCCGGAGGAAGGCGCGTGAACGCGGCTGGGAGCTCGATCACAGTGTACTGTTGCGCGTGCTGACGGCGCTCCTCACCGGCCAGAGCCGGTTTAGTCGACTCTTCAAGGCTGGCCGCGACAAGCTGGATGTAGACGATCTCAAGGCCGCTTGGGATCGGGCTGTGCCAGCGATGGATGCCGCGATTCAGTTTCTCATTCACAACTGCGGCATCGACCGGCTCAGCATGATGCCCACCTACTACGTACTCATCCCGCTGGCCGCCTTCTTCGACAAATTCGGCGCTCATGTCAGCGAGAAGCAAGCGCGTGATCTGCAGCGCTGGCTCTATATGGCGCTCATCTGGTCGCGCTACACGGGGGCGGCTGAGACGTTCATGGATGAGGACCTGGCGGCGCTCTCGCGAGATGAAGAGCCGATCGATAGGATGATCGAGAATATCCTGGACAAGGTCGGGCGCAACCGGGCAGTGACCGAGCGCGAGCTGCAAGATCAGTTGAGCAACACGCCCTTCATGCTCATGGCCTATATCCTCGCGCGGCGCAATCAGGCGAAGGACTGGTTCAATGGCTTGGCGATCGGCGCCGGGCAGTCGCTGGAGTACCATCACATCTTCCCGCGCGCCGTGCTTTCCAGCAAATATGACTTGCGAACCAACACGCGGCTGGTCAACCAGGTAGCCAACCTTGCGTTCATTTCGGGGCGAGCCAACGGCGCTATCGCTGCGAAGACGCCAGACAGCTACTTGCCAAACATCGAGGAGGCGCGGCTGCGGGCGCAATATGTCCCATCAGATCGGGCGCTCTGGAACCTCGATCACTACGAAGATTTCGCGCGTGAGCGTCGGCAACTATTGGCAGACGCGATCAATGACCTACTTGCCTCGCTGATGGACGAGCAGGCGCCGTGGGTCAGTGACATGAGCAAGCGGCTCGAAGCGCGCCTGGGCGCTACCGAGCAGGATCTGCGCGATCTCATCGCCCAGCGACTCACCGCCAACTTCGGGCCACGCGCGTGGAAGCGCGGTGTCCCCGGCGCCATTCAGGACCAGGTGCAACAGCGCATCGATCAGCGCATCAAGCGCAATCCCTTCGAGGACGACCAGTATGACTCGCTGGAGCAGCGCATGACACAGTGCAACTTCGGCGACTACGGCATTATCATCAAATCGAACTGGCCGCTTTTCGAAGACGTTTTCAGTGACAAAACCGCGTTTGACCGCCAGATGCAGGCCGTGCAAGATGCTCGCAACGCCTTCGCTCATCATCGCGAGCTGAATGAAGGAGAGCAGCAAACGGCAGCTGGTGGCCTCTACTGGTTTGAGCAGTGCCTGCGCCGAGCTGCGCGCCCTGAGGAGGAGCCGGAAGAGGAGGTAAGCGACGAGGAGAACGCCGTGCTGGTCGGAGTTACCCTCATGGCGCGGGAGGACTAGCTCGTGACATTCGACCTGATCCACAAGCCGACGTTCGAGCATCAGTTGCTCGCTCTGCCGCCGGAATACATGCCACAGGTGCTTGCGAAAGTCGCGACGTTGCGACAGGACCCTGCGCCCTACCACAACGTCAAGAAGAAGCTTCACGGCTACAAAGGGAACATCTATCGTCTGCGCTCCGGCGACTTCCGCATCATCTACACCTACGGCGACGGCTGGGTCGCGCTGCTCGGCGTAGACCGCCGCGCCGACGTCTACAAAGGTGGCAAGGTCATCGCCGCCGACGACGACCTTGCCTTTGACCTCGGCGCCGTGCCTGATGCGGATGCTGCGATGCAGCGAGAGCCAGCGCGAGTCGCCGTCTCCGTGATGACGCAGCCGGCGCCAGCCAGCGCCACGCTGCCCATGGCTATAGACCGCGCGCTACTGGAGCGACTGCGTATTCCAGAGCAACATATGGCTGCCTTGCTCAAATGCAAGACAGAAGACGACCTGCTCAATGCGGATGTCCCGCAGGAGATTTGCACTCGTGTCGTGGACGTCATCTTCCCGCGCGACTATGAGCAGGTCGCCGAGCAGCAGCCAGACCTCGTCACCGGCGATGTGGACAATCTGCTGCGCTACAAAGAAGGCTCGCTGCTGGGCTTCCTACTGCGTCTCAGCCCCGCGCAAGAGAGGTATGTCACCTGGGGTTTGAGCGCCACCGGTCCAACCTTGCTCAAGGGTGGTCCAGGCACTGGCAAAAGCACCGTCGCGCTCTACCGCACGCGCGAGTTCGTGCGCACGCTGCGCCGTGCGGGCAATCCGTTCCCACGCATTCTCTTCACCACCTACACCAATGCCCTCGTTACCTACAGTCAACAACTGCTGCGTGAGTTGCTCGGCGAAGATGCCGCATGCGTCGAGGTGCAGACAGCCGACAAATTAGCCATGTCCGTCGTCGGCAAGTCTGGTGGTTCCGCGAAGTCCGTGAAGATGGCAGAGAAACCGCACATGCGGGAAGCCATAAGCTGGGCGATTGACCATGCGGCATATGCGGGCAACGCCTTGCAGCAACAGGCGCAGCGACTGACCATTGAGCGTCTGGGTCCAGACTACGTGCTCGAAGAAATCAACGCGGTCATCGAGGCGCGCCAGATCGACACGATCGAAGACTATCTGGTCGCGGCGCGCTCTGGCCGGCGCGTCCCCCTCAACGCGACGCAGCGCGTCGCCGTCTGGACGGTACACGAGCAGCTTCAGGAGCGCCTGGCCAGCATGGGCGTCATGACCTGGCAGCAGCTTCGCGCCGCCGCCGAATTACTCGTGGCGCAGGGCAAGGGCCCTGAGCCATACGACGCCGTGCTGATCGATGAGGCGCAAGACCTGGACCCCAGCCTGCTGCGTATGCTCGTCAATCTGTGCAGTGGCCCTAACCGTCTGTTTCTCGCCGCCGACGCCAACCAGACCATCTACGGCAGCGGCTTCACGTGGACAGATGTGCATGAGCGCCTGAGCTTTCGCGGACGCACTGGCATGCTGCGGGTCAACTTCCGCACCACACGCGAGATCGGCGAGGCGACACGGGCCTATCTCGCGGGCGGCGCGCTCGACGAAGTGGACTCAGGCGGTGAGTATGTGCACGAGGGTCCCATGCCCGACGTGCGCGTGGTAGAGCGCGGCTACGACGAGTGCGAATTGCTCGCGCGGTTCCTGCCGCAGGCGTCACGCCACTTCCAGTTCAGTCGCAGCGCCTGCGCGGTACTCGTTCCATCCGACGTTGCTGGCAAGCAGATAGCGGCAGAGCTCACGCAGCGCGGGCTACCAGCCAGGTATATGGCAAGCAAGGAGCTCGACCTGAGCGCACGCGAGATCAAAGTGCTCACGCTGCAGTCAGCGAAGGGTCTGGAGTTTCCAATCGTCGCGCTGGCAGGATTCGTCCATGGACCCTATCCCTGGCGACCAGCTACGATGCCAGACGACGCTTTTGAGGAGACACTCAGCAAGGAGCGGCGCGTGCTCTACGTCGCCATGACACGCGCCATGCGGGCGCTGCTAGTCGCCGCCCCACAACAACGCTCCTCCTCACTCTTCGATGGATTCGACCCAGCGTACTGGAATCTCGGGTAGGAGACGACCATGGAGATCATCGCTCTGCCGCCGATTTTGCCTGGCACGCTCGACCTGGTCCACGTAAACCAGCGCCTGCGCGCACAGCAGATTCAACTCGACTGGAGCGCCGTTGAGGATGCGCCAGACGATGCGCTGGCGACCCTGCTTTGGGGCCTGGATCTCTCCGACCACGCCGACGCGCTGGGGATTGGCACTGTGCCAGATGCGCTCTCGTCTACGCTCCTCAGCATGGTCTCCAAATCACAGACGGGGGGCAAGACACCGCGCGCTGCCCTCGGCGTCAAGCCACGGCCGCTGCCGCTATCCTGGCGGCCCGAGGCTCCTGACACCCTGGATAGCGGCGATCCACAGGGCGATACGCTCGCCGAGCTTGCGGAGAACATAGGTGACGCATCGGTCAGTATCGCAGCGGAGGCGGAACCTCCTGCGGTGGGGAGCGCCGAAGACCAGCCTATTCTACAGGCGCCCTCACCGTCACAGCTACGGGATGAGCTGGAGCGCATGGTCCTCGCCGATCTTCTGGGACCTGCTGGAGGCCCTGAGGAGGAAGTGGACGAGCGCAGCGTCAGCGATCGCTACCTCGTCGGAATGCTAGCGCCACAGCGCCGCCTCGTGCCACAAGAGGAGCAGGATGAGCTCGCCGTAGCTGGGGGCGATGCGCCCGACGAGACGCCTGCTGATGTGAGCGCGCCGCAGGCGCCCACATTCCTCCCATCATCGCTCGGCCTGACCTGCAGCATCTCTGGTGAGGCAACATCGCTGCGCATTGGCGCCGCGTGGGGCCGCTACGAGCGCATCACCAGCGTCACACTCACCGACCCCAAGAGCGGCGCGCACAAGCGTGTCTGGAAGCGCTATCCCATGGGCGGCGTAATTGAAGATGTGGCGTTGCGCGAAGGTCCACTCGGTCCCTGGTCGCCAGATTCCGCACAGTCTGAGGTCACGGTCGCTGGAACCGTCCGCCGACTGGGAGGTGTCTGGATCGTTACCCTCTTCCTTGTGAACCGGCAAGCGGAGCCGAAAACCAACAGCGACAGCGCATGGCTCTTTCAGCCCGAGCTCACGGTGGAAGCATCTGATCGTAGCCCCGTGTTTTGCGGCTATAGCGCTGAGCGGCGGCAAACTGGGCGTGACGCCGTGACCTACGCCGAGGAGCGGGCAATGGACATGCTCTACCGTCGCTACGTCGAGTTCGCTGTCGGCCACGGCGCCAGCGTCCACGCCGAGCTTGCGCCAGGTATGACAGAGCGCGCCATCCGCCTGGTCACACGCGCGGTTCCATCCTATGAAGTCCCACAGACGACATCGCCGACCGAGATCGAGATTCCATCGGTGAACGCCAGCACACTCGACATGAGTGAGCTCGCGGCCACTGCCGACGCTGACCTGACCGCTGCGCTCTTGCCACTGGTGGAGGAGTATGCCGCATGGATCGCTCGCCAGCGGGCGAGCATCACAAACCCAGCTGCCCACCTTGAACAGTATCGCGACACCGCTGAGCAGGCGATGACCTCGTGCGATGACACACTTGAGCGCATGCGTGAGGGCATCGCACTACTGGCGCGCGACCGGCACGCGGCGGAAGCATTCCGCTTCATGAACCGCGCGATGTGGCAGCAACGCATCCACACGCAGGCAGCGCACGCCGCGCGGCATGGCGCCGCCAGTGATATCGCCGCGTTCGATCTGCCGAAACACCGTACCTGGCGCCCGTTCCAGCTCGCCTTCATTCTGATCAATCTTGCCGGAATCACCGACCTGAGCCACCCTGATCGCAGCGCCGCGCCTTCGGCGACAGCGGACCTGCTCTGGTTCCCGACCGGTGGCGGCAAAACAGAGGCCTACCTGGGTCTTACCGCCTATACGCTGGGGTTGCGTCGGCTGCAGGGGACCATCGCTGGGCGCTCAGGCGAGGAAGGTGTCGCCGTCCTGATGCGCTACACCCTGCGCCTGCTCACACTGCAGCAGTTCCAGCGCGCCGCCGCGCTCATCTGCGCTTGTGAGGTGATCCGCCGCGAGGCGGCCCAACAGGGCAATCGGCATTGGGGGAGCGTGCCCTTCCGCCTCGGCCTCTGGGTCGGCCAGCGCACTACCCCGAACTGGACTGAACAGAGCGCCGAAGCGATCAAGCTCTCGCGCGGCCAGTATCAGCAGAGCAGCGCCATCGGTGGGAGTGGCTCACCGGCTCAATTGACGAACTGTCCATGGTGTGGAACTGCCATTGATGCCGGTCGTCACATCAAGGTCGAGTCGGCAGGGCAGGGCGCGGGGCGCACCTATATCTACTGCGGTGATCCGCTTGGTCAGTGTCCTTTTAGCGAGCGCCAGGCGCCTGGGGAAGGACTGCCAGTGCTCGTGGTAGACGAAGAAATCTATCGCCGCTTGCCGTCGCTCCTCATCGCCACGGTAGATAAGTTTGCCCAGATGCCCTGGAACGGCGCCGTGCAGATGCTCTTTGGGCAGGTCAATGGCTACTGCCCGCGTCACGGCTTCCGTTCGCCCGAGATCGAAGACAGCGCCTCGCATCCACGGCGCGGCACGTGGCCAGCCGTCCAAACGGAGCCGCGTACTGCGCTACGGCCCCCTGACCTCATCATTCAGGATGAGTTACACCTCATCAGTGGTCCACTCGGGACGCTGGTGGGGCTCTACGAGTCAGCAGTCGATCGGCTCACCACCTGGGAGGTCGATGGGCGGCATGTGCGTCCCAAAGTCATCGCGTCCACAGCGACGATTCGCCGCGCCGCAGATCAGATGCATGCGCTCTTCCTACGTCGGGTCAATGTGTTTCCACCGCATGGGCTTGATGTGGAAGACAACTTCTTCTCGCGGCAGCGTCCACCCTCAGATGAGCTACCGGGGCGGCGCTACCTGGGCATCTGCGCGCCGGGTCGGCGGCTCAAGAGCGCCCTCATTCGTGTGTATGTGGCTTATCTGGCAGCCAGCCAAGCGCTCTATGAACGCTATGGCCGCGCCGCTGACCCTTGGATGACACTTGTCGGCTACTTCAACTCCATGCGTGAGTTGGCGGGCATGCACCGCCTGGTAGATGACGATGTGCGTGCACGTCTCGGGAAGACCAACGAGCGTGGGCTTGCCAGGCGTCAAACACACGTCGTCGCTGAGTTGACGTCACGTCGCGCTTCAACTGATATCCCGAACATCCTCGATCAACTCGAAACCATCTTCGATCCAATCGAAGACGCGAAGCGCATAGCGGCGCGCAAGCAGGGAAAGCGGTTCGACCATATGCCGCCGCTCGACGTCTTACTGGCCACGAATATGATCTCGGTAGGCGTGGATGTGCAGCGGCTAGGCCTCATGGTCGTCGCCGGCCAACCGAAGACGACCGCCGAGTATATTCAGGCTACCAGTCGCATCGGGCGTTCGTTTCCAGGATTGGTCTGCACTGTATTCAACTGGGCGCGCCCGCGCGATCTCTCACACTTCGAGCAGTTCGAGCATTACCACGCAACCTTCTATAAGCATGTGGAGGCGCTCTCGGTGACGCCATTTGCCCCGCGCGCTATCGATCGTGGGTTGACGGCGCTGCTTGTGTCCTATATCCGCCTACTGGGAACAGAATTCAGCGAG
>DASQSS010000161.1:0-15412 GCA_035642255.1 Ktedonobacterales bacterium
GGCGAGTCTTGCAGCACGGCTCCCTGCCGCTCGTCGGAGACATCGGACGTGTGACTCGCTACCTTACCTTCGCGGACGATGCCGAACGCCAGGCGCTGGCGAGCCACTTGCGAGAGCGCGCGGCGACCCTGAGCGAGGTCGCAGGTCGCGAGATTTCCTTCGCTGAGGCGGCGGAGGCGATGCGTCGTGGCTTCGCGCAGGCGCTCAACGTGACGCTCACTCCGGCTGCGCCCACATCTGATGAGCTGTGGCGCGCCGAGGCCCTAATGGCCGAAAAACAGGCGGAGATGGCATGACGATGGATGGGACTAACGCGGCTCACATGGCGCACGCGGGAATGACCGCGCAACAGCGCGAGCTGCTGGCCGAGGCGGAAGTGTTCGCCCGTGAGGCGCTGGCTCACGATAGCAGCGGTCACGACTGGAGCCATGTCGAGCGGGTGCGCCGGGTCGCGCGGACCATCGCTGGGGCCGAGGGCGCGGATGGCTTCATCTGCGAGCTGGCGGCGCTGCTGCATGATGTGGCGGACTACAAGATCGCGGGCGACGAGGCGACCGGGCTGGCGCGCGTACGCGGCTGGCTGGAAGCGCGGCAATGCGACCCTGCGACGCTGGAGCGCGTGATGGAGATCATCGCCACGATGTCATTCGCGGGCGGTGGTCGCCCGACGATAGCCACACTGGAGGGCCAAATCGTTCAGGACGCCGACCGGCTCGACGCGATGGGCGCGGTTGGCGTCGCGCGCGCGTTCGCCTATGGCGGCGCGAAGGGGCGCGCGATGTACGACCCTGCGCTGGCGCCGCGCGAGCATATGAGCGTCGAGGAGTATCGCACGCAGCCCGCGCCAACCATCAATCACTTCTATGAGAAGCTTCTGCTGCTCAAAGATCGTCTCAATACAGACTACGCTCGCCAGATGGCGGAGCGGCGTCATCAGTTCATGCTGGCGTTTCTCGATCAGTTTTACGCGGAATGGGATGGGCGCAGCTAGCGCCGTCATGCCCGTGACAGACGCAGGCGCCGCGTATCGTGCGCCGTCTGACGTCCTGAGCCAAGCGATTCGCAAAGGGAGGATGCCTCCGTGGCACATTTTCGAACCTCGCCGACAACGATCGTCGCGTTGAGCGCAGAGCCACTCGACGTCCCCCTGCTGGAGCCTTTCGCGATTGCGACGGGGCGCATCACGGCGGCGCGCAACGCGCTGGTGCGGGTGCGGCTCTCGAATGGCGTTGAGGGCATCGGCGAGGCGGCGCCCTTCCCGCCGAGCGGCGGAGAGACGCAGGAGACGGCGCTCGCGGCTGTCGCGGGCATGCTGACGCTGCTCGAAGGCCATGATGTTACCCAGTGGCGCACGCTGGCGCGACGGCTGATGGCGAGCTTCGAGCATCAGGCGACGGCGCGGGCGGGCGTGGAGGCGGCGATGCTCGATGCGCTCACACGTAGCTGGGGTGTGCCGCTCTATCGTTATCTGGGCGACGCGACCAACACGGTGGTGACAGACATTACCATCCCGATCGAGGCGCCTGAGCACATGCGTGAGCTGGCGCGCCGCTACGCTGAGCAGGGCGCTTCAACGCTCAAGATCAAAGTCGGCGCGGATGTGGATGATGATCTGGATCGCGTGCTGGCGGTAGTGGAGGGCGCGCCTGACTGCGATATCATACTCGATGGCAACCAGGGCTATACACCCTCTGAGGCGCTCGATCTGCTGCGCTCACTTGCGCAGGAGGATGTGGCGCCGATTCTCTTCGAGCAGCCGACACATCGCCACGACCTGGAGGGCCTGAAGTTCGTCACCGAGCGCGCTGGCATTCCTGTCGCGGCGGACGAAGCGGTGCAGACAGCGGCGGATGCCCTGCGCATCGTGAAGATGGGCGCGGCGAATGTCATCAACATCAAGCTGATGAAGTCCGGCTTCGCTGAGGCGCTCGACATTGCGGCGATCTGCCGTGCGGCGCACATCGACCTCATGGTGGGCGCGATGATGGAATCGCGGCTGGGCATTATGGCATCGGCCAGCCTGGTCGCCGGTGTGGGCGGTTTCCGCTACATTGACCTCGATACCCCCATGCTGCTGGCCTCTGACCCCTTTGAGGGCGGCTTCACGCAGGAAGGCATGGTCTATCGCCTCGACCCGGCCACGCCAGGCATGGGTGTCGCGCTGGCGGAGATCGATGGCGATGAGGATGAGGAGGATGAGGATGATGAGGAGGATGGTGATGAAGACGAGGATGGGGATGAAGACGAGGACGAGGAGGGCGATGATGAGGCATGAGTGGATTCCTGGCGCTCAATAGCGCCTCATTCGCTCCGCGGCGGCGCCTCTCGCACGAAAGGAGAGCGGCTGCGGGGCGAATCTCGCGGGAGCGCCAGGGGCTAACGTGTGGCGGGCTGCCGTGCGATGAGCGCCTTGTAGATGCGGTCGAGCTCGTCGTGGCTATAGGCTTTGGGACGCGGGCTGAGATCGAGCCAGGTGGGGTCCTTGAAGGGTTGGTAGATGGCGACGGCTGGCTGGCCGACGATCTCCACGCGCATCCGCGGATCGGCGGCGACGATGACAGGCTGCATCGGCACATCGCGCAGCCCCGCGAGAATGAGCGTCCCACGCACCCGCTCGAAGCTGAAGCGCGCCTGCTGGGTAGGATTCTTGCGCGCTGGCTCCCAGGCCGAGCGGTCGCGTGGGAGGAAGAGCCAGTCCTCGCCCTCGCACCGGTAGACCCCGCGCCAGGCTTTCACTTCGAGGACCGTCACGCCCTGTGGCCCCAGCAGCACGCCATCGATGTCGCCACCAGAGCGCCACGGTGGCGGCGGCGTGTAGTTGCGCAGGAGCAGATAGCGATTGTCGAGGCGCGAGGCGAGGAACCAGATCAGCGCCTGCTCGCCCTGGAGTCCACGACGGTAGATCTCAGCTTCACGCTCCGCCGCCGCGCTCTGGGCCAGACGTTGCGCTCGCGCGCGCCGTGGTCCGCCAGTAAATCGCCACCACAGATTGCGCCACAATCCGCGCGGCCCACGCGGCTCCGCGATGAGCGCCTGGCGCGCTGCCCACTCGTTCGCCGCGACGCGCTGATAGAGATAGTTCGAACAGTCTACAACCCACATCCGCGATTCACCACCAGGCTGTTAGACAGGCGCGCCGCCTGCCTCGTGCAAAAGATAGTATACGCGAGCGAGCGGCGTCTGGGCAGGGAAGGGTGACCTCCGGAGCAGGCGCGCCGCGTAGACACAGCGAGGCCCACACCCCCAGTGAAGGCGTGGGCCTCGCGCTCCGCTCGATTCGCGCTCAATGCGCTCGATGCGCTCGATGCGCGATTGATGGAGATTGGCGATAGGCGTGGCGCCTACGGCTGGACGTTGCTGATGTAGGTGCCCCAGTTGGCGTAGTAGCTGCGTGTGCCACCGCAGGTCGTATCCGCCGCGAACTGCGCGTCAGTGCAGCTCTGGCCGACATATTCGGTGGCCATCCAGATGGAGCCATCCGGGCCAGCGACCGCAGCGGTGTAGTCGCCCCAGCGTGCGGGCTCGGCGACACCAGCGGACTTCTTGTAACCGGTGAAGCCATCGTTTGGTCCCTGACCCGCGCCGGAGATGTGGATGTTTCCATCGCCGCCGGTGAGATCATAGTAGGCTGCGCTGGGATAGTAGTCCGGTCCGACGACCGTGAACACCATCACCGCGCCACCCTGGCTGTTCACGCCAATGGACGGATACAGCGTGTTCTCCTGGTTAACCGCGACATAGCCCTGATTCGTCATTGTCGCCGAGAGCGAGGAGCTGGTGGCGGTTGGCGCGACTTCGAAGTAGGCGATACCAGCGCGTGTTGGCCCATTGGGCGTCTGCACGACGGTGTTGACACCTGACCAGAGCTTGCCGCCCGCGAAGACGACCTGATTCATGCGGTCATCATTGCTGGCGATCAGCTCCAGCGGGTTCTTGACAAGGTCACCAAGCGGGATTGGCCCGCTCTTCTGAATGGCGTTCGGCGGCTGCCCATAGACCTCGCTGCCAATCACCGTATCAGCCAGGCTCACTGAAGGAGACTTGGTGTTGAGAGATGCGGTATTGGTCAGCGACCACACGGCCACGCGATTATCCAGGCTCGCGCTGAAGTCGAGCGCGCTCAGGAAGTACTCAGTGCCGTTGTTGGTGGTCGCATAGCTGCCACTCGGTGACGTGGCCGGCTGAATCGAGTACCAGATGCCCCCAGCGTCGGGTGTGGCGACTGAGCCAGCGTTCAGGTGCACGCCGTTGGCGGTCGAGCCCTTTTCGAGCGCGGTCTTCGAGAACGCATAGATCTGCGCGCCATTGAATCCAGCGCCGGTAATGGGGAATTCGTTGGTCGAAACGTAGAAGCCGTTCGCATCAGCCCCGATCAGCGGCTGGTCGCCGAAGCAGGGGCAAGCGGCATTGCTTGGCGTTCCATTCGCGCCGTCATCCGTCGTGTCGAATGACAGGATGTTCCATGCGCCGGTAGGATTGCTCGTCTTGCTCACCGCGATGTAAGTGTGCGAACGGGAGCCAAACGCGCCCGTTGAGGGAACCACATCGATCTGGAGCATGGTCAGGAAGAAGTGGCCCGTGTCGCTATCGTAGTAGCACTTCGGGTCGCTGGTGAAGTCGCCGTAGACGTGTGTTGTGCGGTTGATCTCAGGCGTCAGGCTGAAGAACTGGTTGAGCGCGGTCGGCGCTGTGAGCGCGGCGCCTGAGGCGTTGTAGACACGCACTGCGGTATTGATGCTCTCGACCACGTAGCCATTACCGACGCAGAGCGCCTGGTCAGGCGGCTCCAGGCTGAACTGTGTGCCTGCATAGGCGCCAGTTCCAGCATAGCGCTGCTGATAGTGGTTGAGACCTGCGAATCCGGTCGTCGCCGAGTCGGTGACGACACTTTGGCCGGAAGGGGTGGGAACGCCGCTAGCCGCGACGTGAACCACGGTGGCAGAGTGCGGAATCTGCTCATCGGTGGATGGCCCGAACTCGCTTGAGGTGACACTGCTCCCCGAGCCAGAGGCAGAGTTCATTGATCCTGTGCCTACATAGGTCGCCTGAACGGGTGAGTTCGCGGGGCCTTTCGTTGTCGGCGAGGCGGCGGCGCCTCCACTGTGCGCGGCGAACAGGCCAGCGAGCAGCGCGATGACGCCGAGGCTTGTCGCGCCAGTCAACGCGATGTGTTTCTTGCTCCACATGGAGATGAGAACACCTTCTAGCACGTTGCGATCAACAACAGCACATAGTTTACGCAGGACGTCCTCAGGCGAAGGGCCAGAAGACTTCACCGTGATGGTGAGGTGGCGCTGAGGTTGGCTTCCATTCCCAGCAATGCCGAGGCTGCCTATCTGGCGCCTGTGGGAATGACAGAGACGCGACGCCGCAGCCTGTTGCGCCTCTACGCGACCTGAGGATGACCATCAGGCGCGTAGAACGGAGGACGCCCGCCGCTCGCAACCGCGCACATCTACAGCGCCGTAGGTACGCGGTCAGGCTGTTCCGCACTCAAAACAGAGGCGTTCGTGAGTGGAACGCGTCATTGGCGCAGGTGGGCCGTCACCTTGACGCCCGCGACACCCGCGACAACTTGCCTTATCCAATAACAACGCTTTGCTTGCTCTTTTGTAACATCAATTCGGAGACTATGCGCAGCGAGTGGGTGTCTGGCATATCTGAAGCGTGGGCCGAGGGCACCGACGTGTACTGTTAGCTGACCCAGAGGCGGGTATTGGTGAGGGTAATGGTTCCGTGAGGAGAGACGAGCGCGATCAGTTCAGGCAGCGCTGTCTCGATGCGTTCAGCGGCGCCGAGCAGCTCGATAATGATAGGCAGGTCATCACTCAATTCGACCTGTTCAGCGGTGCGGGCGCCACCATGCGCGCTCCAACCCTCCTGCCCACGGATGACGCTGGCCGAAAGCCCTGCGCGTCGCGCGAGCGCCAACACGGCCTCAGCCGTCGAGGCGTGGCCAGCGCGGGCACGCTCGTGTGTCAGGATGCGCACGGAGAGACCGGGAATCCATGCCATTAGATAGCCTCCTCGCATGGAACTGCGTCGCCGCGTCCATGGACCGCGCCCGCAGACAGTGTACGCTACAATGAGCCACGCGGAAGTCTGACGCTCCCTATAGGCGTTACTGGCTCTGTGCCAGGGAAGTGGAGCAGACTGCCTCCAGCGTAGAGATGGTAGATGAGAGGCGCGCCCATCACGAGCGCCAGCACGGCGAAGGCACACAACAGCGCGACCTGCCTGGCATTGGGCGACCGCAGCAGTTGAGTCGCCAACGGATGATGCGCGAGCAGGCGCGCCAGCTCGCAGCCGCCCCATCCCAGTAGCGCGGCGTAGAACGGGATCAGGTAGAACTGCCAGTAGTCATGCACATAGGCGCCCTCGCGGAAGACGAGCATATGTGTCATGCCGCCCAGGCCGAAGAGCGCGATCAGCTGAATGCGCAGGGTGAGGCCCTCGCGCTGGAAGCGCCGCCAGAGAAAGACCAGCGCAGCGGGCAGGGCGAGCCAGGTCCACGGGCCATAGTCAAGGACGTTGTGATGCAGGATCCGCTTGACCCATTCATATAGCTGGAAACCGTGGGGGTCAGCGCCATATGAGGTCGAGCGCAGGAAGAACGCCTCGCGCAGCGTTCCGAGCGACCAGCCATCGGCCCAGGCGATCTGAGCGACGACCAATACGAACATGAGCGTGACGACGCCACCCGTCGCCAGCCCGAGCCGCCAGTCAAGGCGCCGCGCCTGGAGGGTGTCGAGCGCAAGCAGAAGCCAGGCGAAGAAGAGCATCGGCCAGCCATACGCCATGCCCAGCGCCACACAGGCCGCGACGCCGATCAGCCAGCGATCATCGCGCATACCGTCCTGCGCGTGCGCGCCGCGCCTGCGCCGCCAGAGCGCATAGCAGAGCGCCATGCCGATCTCGCAGCACATCGTCGGCGCTTCGTGCGACACGTCACGTCCATAGTAGGCGGCGATCGGAAAGGTGATGAAGAGCAGCGCGGCGAAGACGGCGAGACGTCGGCTGCGGAAGAGCAGCGTCATCAGCAGGTAGAACAGGGTCAGCGCGACCAGCGTGAACACGATTGGCACGAGCCGCACAGTCCAGAACTGATAACCAAAGGTCACCAGCGAGGCGGCTACGGTCAGCCCAAGCAGCGGCGGATGATGGTCATACAGATCAGGCTGGGCGGGGCCAGTCAGCAAGTACTGGAACTCCCGCGCGTCGCTGACGCCCCGCGGATGTATGCTGCTGGCGGTGATGATGGGCGGGTTGACGCTGGCGTCGAAGTAGTCCTGTCCTTTGGTGAAGCCCAGGCCGAAGCGGATGTGGTTGACCGCCGCGCTCTCGAAGACGAGGCCGTTGTCTTCGTGGCTGCTGTGCCAGGGGGTAGCGACGTTGAGCGTTAACAGGAAGATCGCCAGCGCAAAGACCAGCGCGAAGGGCGCCTGGCGCGCCAGCGTCTCTCTGCTCAACCATGGGATCGTTGCCGTGGACCGTGGCGCGGACACTGGCGCGGGACGGGCGAGGCGTGGCTGTGTCGTCGGCAGCGACTCCCATTCAATGGACTCCGCCGCCGAGAGATCAGCGAAGCCACGCCCTGTCTGGCCTGTCCCTCGCGTATCTCCATCCGCCACGCGCGCCTCCTGCCAGACCGCGCTGCGCTCACCCCTCATTTGGTCGAGCGAGATGAGCGCGGCGTGCTATTTTTCGACATGGGCGAGCTTGGGCATCTGCCGCCCTGAAGCGTCTTCTTCGTCGAACCGCGCCTCTTCATGGTACTCTGCGTCGGTATTGACCTTCCAGGGGTCGAGGTGGGAGCCAGTAGCGATGTTGCGCGCGGCGAGCAGCGCGGTCATCATCGAGTGGTCCTGGTTGTTGTAGTGGTGCATGCCGTTGCGCCCGACCAGCGCGAGGTTGGGCAGCGTGGACTCGACCCACTGGCGAATCACGGCCAGATGCTGCTTGTAGGTGTCGTCATAGACCGGATAGGCTTTGGGCTGGCGCACGACCACGCCCCACAGTACTTCCTCGGGCGTGCACATCCCGAGTTGCGCTAGCTCCCGCCGCGCCAGCGCCACCAGCTCATCATCGGTCGAGGTCCACAGGCCATCGCCCTCGAAGCAGAAATACTCCAGACCGAGGCATGTCGTCGAGTCATCGGGCGTCATGTAGGGACTCCACGACTTGAAGTTCTGCATGCGCCCGACCTTGACGGTCGGATCGTGGATGTAGATCCAGTTGTCGGGGAAGACATTCTGGCGGTTGATGACGACGGCAATGCTGATGAAGTCGCGGTACTTGAGCTGATCGGCGGCGGCGATCACCGCAGGCGGTGGCGCGGGCTCCAGCCGGTGAATCAGCTCACGAATGGGCAAGGTCGAGATGAAGTGCGCGCCCGTGACCGCGCCGGTCTGGCCGCTCGCATTGTCGCGCACGATGACCTCGCTGACGCGCTGGCCGTTGTGGCGTACGCTGAGCACTTCCTGGCCGAGCGCGACGATGTTGCCCTGCCCACGCAGACGCTGCGCCACGCGCTCCCACATCTCGCCGGGGCCGCGCTTGGGATAGCGGAACTCGTCAATCAGCGTCTTGATGACGGCGCTGCGATCACCGTTCTTGGGCTTTTTCTGCGGAAGAAGGGCGCCCTTGATCGCCTCGGTCAGATTGAGGCCCTTGATGCGCTGCGCCGCCCAGTCGGCGGAGAGATCTTTGGTGCTGATGCCCCAGACCTTCTCGGTATAGGTCTTGAAGAAGATACTGAAGAGTCGATGGCCAAACTGATTGGTTACCCACTCCTCCAGGTTCTTGGGCTGCCGCGTGGGATGGATGCGCGCCCAGGCGTAGCTGCTGATGCAGCGCACCGTCTCGATCGGGCCCATGTTGAGCAGGGCGTTACTGGCCTTGAGCGGATAATCGAAGTATTTGCCTTTGTAGAAGATGCGCGAGAGCCGCCCGCGCGTGAGCATCTCGTCGCCGAGAATCTCGGTCCAGAAATCCTCGACTTCCTGGCTCTTGCTGAAAAAGCGGTGGCCGCCGATATCGACGCGGTAGCCCCGATGCTCTTCAGTGCGCGAAATGGCACCTACGAAGCGCGGGTCTTTCTCCAGCGTCACCTTGGGCAGAGGATAGCGCATCAGCTCATAGGCGGCGGTCAGGCCCGCCGGCCCCGCGCCCATGATGACTGTGCGCCGCGCCGCATCGCCTTCTTGCTGGCCTGGTGTCGGTTGGGCGCTGGGCCTCTGTGTGTTCGGATCATGTGTGCCGTTGATGTTATGTGTATGGTGGCTTTGCGCCGCTTGTGTGAGGTCCACGTGACGATTCCTTGCAAATGCATGAGCGAGACTGAATACACCACGTAACAACCTCGCAGAGTTGCGCGCGCTGGACTACAGGGCACGCTTTCACGGAAGTAGCGTACCGTACGGACCCCTTCGTCTGTCGGATGTTATCCAAATGGCACGACTCACTGACCTGCCTAGCAGGTACGGCGCCGTCTCACGTCCAGGCTGAGGCTGTCGTTTCAAATAACGCATCGCTCCTGGAGCGGTAACCCGTCCGTGCCGTTCTGGCGCTACGCCCTGCGCCCATGCCCTGCTCGTAGCGCGGGTCGCCTCAACGCTGCGGAGGGTTTAGAGCGATTGAGGTGGAGGCGCCTTCACACGCGGACGCTTGAGCGTCTCCTGTTCCAGCGCTGAGCGTCTCGACGTGCGGTTGGTCGCTGGCGGCGCGGGCTGGCGAGCGAAGCGCGCCGACATGAGCTGGCGCCAGCTGGCGCCCGCGAGGCTCAGCAGATAGACGCTGGCGAACGCGAAGATCATCAGGCTAGGGAAGCTATAGCGCGGCTGACCCTCAGTCGCGAAGAAGGTCGCGATCGCGTAAACGCCAAGCAGCGCGGGATAGGCGAGGACGGGCGCCATACGAGCATCGCGCCGGACGAGCGCCCGCACAGCCCGCGCGCAGCCGAGCGCCGCGACGATGAATCCGCCAACGCTCAGTGTCACGAGCGAGAGGTTCGCCAGCCGAAAGAACAGGCGTAGAGGCAGCGAGCTGGCTATCTGCTGATCGGTTAGCCCATCGGCGGTGTAGCCGCGCACATCCCATGCGCCGTTGAAGAACGTGTTGCGCAGCCGCAGCACGCCAAGATGGGCGTATTGCGCTGGATGGGTGATGATCCAGCGTTGGGCCTGCGCCATGAAGAGGGGATCGACCGGCGCATAACCCTGGTTGACTGGCACATTTGGATAGGTGACGCCGTGCTGAAGCAGCTGCTCGCGAAACGACGCGGAGATATGGATCGCGCTAAAGGGCATCCAGGCGCCAGTCGTATTGTCGCTGTTGCTGTTGACGAAGAGCACGAAACTGCCGTTGTACGTGTTCAGGATGAAGCGATGGAGCTGCAGGTAGTTCTCCCAGGTGATCGGCGCGACGACCACCAGCGCGCAGAGCATCGTAATGACGAAGAGCCGGACGGTCTGCCGCGCGTCTTTCTCGGTCAGCCAATAGATCAGCGCGGCGACGAAGGGATAGACCAGCAGATACGGCTTGGTGATGACGCCATAGCCAATGAGCAGCCCCATCAGCGGGTAGCGCAGCCGCCAGTCCCAGCGGGCCAGCTGGAGCGCGATGGCCGCGGCCAGGCAGAAGGTGAAGACGACCTCGGTGCCGAGGACGCTGGTGTACGCGATGTAGGCGGGGAGCAGCGCGACAATCGCCGTAGCGCTGATCGCCAGCCAGCGCTGAGGCGTCAGCCGAAAGAAGATGTAGGCGCAGAGCGCGAGCGTCGCCATCGAGAGGATGACATTCTCAACCTTGCCGACCATGATGCCGCTGGAGCCTGTCAGACGATAGACCAGCGCGAGCGCCAGCGGATAGCCCGCGCCCTGAAACGTGACCCCCTGTGGAAAGACGCCGCTGGCGAACTGGCGCGCGAAAGCCCTGTCAGAGGCGAAGTCGGAGAACGGCGTGTTGGGGATTGCGGTGATCCAGGCGACGCGCAGCGCCAGCGCGACCAGCCCAATCGAAGCAAGCGCCGCCATCTGACTCCGCGAGAGGTTCGACGCCTGCCATTGCTGGTCGCGCATCCGCCATCGCTCCTCGCTCGCTCACTGCGCAACCCGCGGTCGCTGCCTTCTCGCTTACCTGCGCACAGTCAGTGCGGCGCTCTCCATATCGAGAGACGAAGCCGCTCCGAGACGGTAACCCGTCCTGCGCGCTAGCGATGGGCCGTAGCCGCGACGCGCTAGATGGCTTCGATGGCTTCAACGGAGTCGGCGGAGTTGGCGGCTTGATCGGGCGTCTGGCCGGGAAAGCGCCGCAGCGGCAGCCGGGGAATCGCCACGAGCAGCGCCAACACCGTCAATAGTCCGCCCACCACGAATGGCGCGCCAGCGCCGCCAAGCGCGAAGATCCAGCCAGCGGCGAGCGGGCCAATGATGCGGCCGAGTCCGCCGCTGCTCTGAATGACGCCGAGCGTCTGCCCTTGTGATTCCTCGTCGGCGACGAGTGAGGCGAGTGTCGAGCTGGTGGCGGAGACGGCTCCGCTGCCCGCGCTCAATACGCCGACGGCGATGAGCATGACTGCCAGCAGCGCGCCGAAGGGCAGCAGCAGCAATCCAGCCGCCAGCAGCGCCAACCCGACGACCAATAGCCGCTGCGCGCCCCACATCTTTGCCAGACGCCCGATCAGGCCGCCCTGCACGATGACCATGATGACCCCGACGTAGACGAAGATATAGGCGTTCTGCTTGGCGCCCCAGCCGAACGCGCGCTGCGAGAAGAGCGGATACATCGCCTCCATCGCCGTGAACGCAAGCGTGTAGAGCAGGTTGATCACCAGCAGCCGCGCCATAGCGGGCTGGCGCAGCGTCGCCATCAGACTCACGCGGTTGACTGGCCGCGTGTCGGCGGCTGGCCCTTGCGACGCGCGCGTTTCGGGCAGCAGAAAGAAGACCATGACGGCATTGACCAGGGCAAGCGCGCCCGCTACCCAGAAGGGCGTCGCCATCCCCAGCGCCGCGAGGCCGCCGCCGATGGCAGGGCCGATGACAAAGCCCAGGCCGATGGCCGCGCCGATGAAGCCCATACCCCTGGCGCGCTCGGCTGGCGCTGTCGTATCAGAGACGACGGCCTGTGCTGTTCCCAGGTTCGCCGCGCCCATGCCGCCGACAAAACGGGCGATGAGCAGGATGAGAAATGTGCCGGAGAGCGCCGTGAGCGCCAGCGACCCCGCCTCGATGAGCAGCGACCAGAGGATGACCGGGCGCCGACCGTAGCGGTCAGATAACCGTCCTAGCATGGGCAGGAACAGGAATTGAGCCAGTGAATACGCGGTGAGGATGAGCCCGATCTGCACAGGATTCGCGCCCAGATGTTCCGCCCAGAACGGCAACAGGGGAATGATGACGCCAAATCCAGTGAAGTCAATCAGCACCGTCAGCGCCATCAGGAGCAGCGGAGACCGCTTTGCTCGCTTCATCGTCAGAAACCTCCACATCGTCCGCGAGCCGCTCGAGATGGAGCCCGAACGATGAATATGATATAGTCATGCGTGACTAATCACCAGTATAGACGTGGTCGCGGGAATAGTCAACCTTGACTATTATAGGGCGCTGGGTGATGGCTCCGGGAGGGGACAATGGACGAGCGAACGCTCCTGCTGCTCGGCATGTTGCGGGTGGAAAGCCAGCACGGCTATCAACTCAACGAGTTTATCGAGCATAATCTGGGACGTGTGACGGACATGAAGAAGCCGACGGCCTATGCGCTGCTCGAACGCCTCGAACAGTCCGGCGCGATCACCTCGCGGGTCAGCCAGGAGGGCAATCGGCCTCCACGCAAGGTCTATACGATCACCGAGATGGGGGAACATCTCTTCAATCGGCTGCTGCGTGAGACGCTGGCGGCGGCGGCGCCCTATGTCATCACCGGTGATGTCGGGCTGATGTTTCTCGACGCGCTGCCGTTGGGTGAGGCGCTGCTGTTGCTCGAGCGTCGCTTGCGGTCGGTACGCGAGCTGATCGCGGAAGTTGAGAAAGTTCCAGCGCATCATCAGGGCATGGGTATCGACCTTGCGATCGAGCATCAGGCCGTCTTGTTGCGCGCGGACGAAGCCTGGCTCACGCAACTCGTCGCGCGGCTCTCGACGGACCAGCGCGTCAACGCGCGACTACCTCCGCCCGTCTCCTGACATGCGCCGCCACATCCCCCTCCCTCATCACATCCCTCATCACGCGCGCACAGCAGCGCCCCCAATGCCGGACACTGGACCAGCGATTGGGGGCGAATGCTCATGTGCGAGACTCTCTCGCGTGCTACTGCCTACGCAGTCGCGCATGTTCAGATGGCGCGCGGCGGCGCCTAGACGTGAATGCGGCGGCGGCGCCTAGACGTGAATGCGGCGGTAGCGCGCTTCGACCCAACCGAAGATGCCGTAGGCGATCAGGCCGAGCGCGACCAGGCCCAGCAGCACGGGGCCAAAGGGCTGCGAAGCCAATGTGGCCAGCGCGCCCGCCAGGCCCTGCGCTTTGTGCGGGTCATGACGCAGCGCCGCATCGATCATGAACAACCCCATGATGATGAAGATGGCGCCGAGTGACCCGATGCCATAGCGGCCCGAGTAGCGCGTTAGCTTGCGCTCGCCCTCGTTCATCTGGCTTAGCGGGAAGTAGCGCTCGAAGCGCAGCTTCCAGGCTTCGTAGAAGAGCCCAACGGCGACACCCAGCACAATCAGGCCGAGCAGCACGACGAGGAACACGCCACCGGGCGCGGAAAGCAGACGCGCTGTCCAGTCTTGCGTGCTGGCGTTCGAGCCTTTCGGCGCGGCGTTCTGCGTCATGAGCCGCAGGGCGGCCAGCGCGAAGCCCAGATAGGAGACGCCGACGAACGCATAACCGATGCGGCGCACGCCGTCTTTCTTCGCGTCGCCTTCACCATCCGGATTGAAGGCCGCGCGCGCGAACTGCCAGAGCGCGTAGCCGACAAAGCCAACAAAGATGATGAAGAGCAGCACTTTGCCAAACGGATGCAGGTAGATCGACGTAATGGCGCCTTGTGGGTCGGTCGTCTGGCCGCCCGCGCTGAACGCGGTCATGAGCGCGAGCCAGCCGATGACGATGTAGACGAGTCCTTTCGCAGCGTAGCCAAGGCGCGCAAGCGCCGTAAACCACGGCGCGCTGATGACATTGCGGGTCTGCTGACCCGCGCGATTGGCGACTGCCCCCGCCTGGCTGGCGGCATTTCGCGCGCTGTCGCCCATCGTGTCTCCTGGAGCTCGGCGATTAGACGCTGACCTGGGCGTATGTGTACGTCCCATCGTTCAACTTCCTTTCTCGCAGCGCTTCCTTCTGGAGCCCGCTGAAGCCTGGATCATTCCAGGTTGATCACTCCCGCGACTGCCGCCGCATGGAAGCTAAAAGCTGGCGAAGCGTGCGCTGATTTGTGGAAAGGCAAGATTGGCGCCAATGCGACGAAATGGCGCCTCGATGCGTCTCGATGCGTCTCGATGCGTCTCGATGCGGGGCCAGGCGGGGCTAGGAAGCGCTAGGCATTGGTGCGCCCGCGCGCCCGCTTGGTCATTTGTATGAGATTATTACCGCATCTACAGTAACCTGTCCGGATAGCGGCTCAGCTACTCAACTCACCTCCCAGCAACAGCTAACAGGCTGGCGCTGAGGCGGCGCGTTAGCTGTAACGATCGAGCATAGGAGGCAGGCATGCGGTCACTCGGTAAGGTCCTGGAGCGGCTGCATACCGCATGGGATCACCTCGACAGCGCGCAAGGAGCCATGCGATTCTGGTACCAACCCACGCGCACGCGCCAGGCATGGGAGCGCTGGCAGCATGCGTCTCCTCCCGGCAGCATTGAGCGCATCGAGCCATCAGGGGCGCGTGCTGGCGCGTCGCCGCAGTGGGCCGTCACAGCGAACGGGCGTGAGCCGTACAGCGAGCAATACTACCGATTCTGGATGGCAAAACCCTGGCGCTGGCGCGTTGAGGAGTACGCGGCGGCCGGCCAGAAGCCGTCGCCTGATCCTGGCAAAGTGATGGTCATTGATGGAGGGATGTGGTGGAGTTGGAGCACTGGCAATGCTGTCTACACCAATGCGCGGACAGCCCATGCTGAGCAGATAAGCCACATCGGGGTTGATCGGGCGCTCCTGGTCATGCTGGATCCTGCTCCGCTCATGGGAACCTTGCGCATGCGGGTGGCGGGCAGCGCCGAGGCGATTGATCGGCAGGGCGATGTCATCATCTGTACCGCGCGGGACCCGCAACCAGACCCGGGACTGTGGCCCGGCGCAGATGAGTACAGGCTGCTGGTCGAACGCGAGCATGGCATCTTGCTGCTCGCTGAAGCGTTGCTGGCGGGCGAGGTGTATGCAGGAACCGCGTTCACAGACCTGCTGCTCGATCAGGC
>DASQSS010000162.1:0-34958 GCA_035642255.1 Ktedonobacterales bacterium
AAGCGAAAATGGCGCCTATCTGGCGGCGTTTCACGCGAGCGCGGGTGAGGTCGTCCACGCGTGCTACAATACCTGGCAATACCAGACCTGACAATACCGGCCCATACCCGCCCATCGCCGGGCGCATCCCGCCGCGCACGCGTCGCTAGCCGGAGCTACGGGAGCCTGAAGGAGTCTGATCGTGACCGAGAACCCTACCGTTGCGCCATCGGCTGCCCCAGGCGGCGTCAGCGAGACACCCCCGTTCGATCCGGCCAGTGTCGATGACGTCGTCAGCGCGCTTGCCAGCCACAGCTACATCGCTGATCGCGGCCTCGCCACCTCCATCTTCCTCGCGCTCAAGCGCCACAAGCCGCTGCTGCTGGAGGGCGAGCCAGGCGTTGGCAAGACGGAGGTCGCGCGCACGCTGGCCGCGCTGCTGGGGACCCGGTTGATCCGCCTGCAATGCTACGAGGGCATCGACCAATCCAGCGCCGTCTATGAGTGGAACTATGCGCGCCAGCTGCTCTACATCCGGCTGCTCGAAGCGAGTGATGAGGCGCACAGCCAGGCGCGCGATGGCAAAGAGGCGACCGCTGGCGAGGCGCGGCTGCGCGATGTCTTCGGCCCAGAGTTCCTCATTCGCCGCCCGCTGCTGGAGGCGCTCGACGCGTCCTTCGAGCGTGCTCCTGTGCTGCTGATCGATGAGCTCGACCGCTCTGACGCCGAATTCGAGGCCTACTTGCTGGAGTTGCTCAGCGACTACCAGATCACCATCCCTGAGATCGGCACCCAGCGCGCCGCGCAGCCACCCGTGGTCGTCATCACCTCTAACCGCACACGCGACATCCACGACGCGCTGCGCCGCCGCTGCCTCTATCACTGGATCGAGTACCCCTCGCTGGAGAAGGAATACGCCATCGTCCGCACACGGGTATCCGAGGCGCCTGACCGGCTGGCGCGGCAGGTCGTCGCCTTCGCGCAGCTGCTGCGCAGCGAGGACTTCTTCAAGGCTCCTGGCGTCGCTGAGACGCTCGACTGGCTCGGCGCGCTGGTCACGCTGGGGCAGACCGAGCTCACCGAAGGCGCCGCGCAAGACACCCTTGGCGCGCTGCTGAAATACCAGGACGACCTCCAGAAGATCACCTATGGCGGCCTGCTCAACCGGCTCGTCGAGAAGGCGCGCGACGCTACGGCGAGAGGCTAGCGCATGGCGACCAATACTCCCCCCGACGGTCCGCCACTGACGCCGGAAGAGCAGGCGCATGGCGAGCTGCTGCTGGCGCGCATCATCGACTTCACCCGCATGCTGTGGGAGATGGGGCTGGACATCGGCCCCGGTCGCGTGCTGGAGGTCGTGGAGGGACTGCCGCTCGTTAACCTAGGCAGTCGTCGCGAGTTCTACCATTACCTGAAGGCCAATCTCGTCTCGCGCCGCGAGCAGGAGGCAATCTTCGACGCCGCCTTCGCGTGGTTCTGGCGCACCCCCGATCAGCCGCTTACTGCGCCTCCACCTGAGCTAGAGGCCGCGCCCCGACGCCAACGCTCGGCGGCGGCGCTGCCACCCGGCCGCCAGCGCGAGGAGGACCAGCGCAACGCGCGCCGCGCGCCACAGCCCGAAACGCGGCTGCGACATCCAGCCTCGCGCCTGCGTGACGCGCGACGCAAGCAAGCGGAAGAGCCGCAGGAGGAGTCTGAGGAGCGGCTCGGCGTCTTTAGCGCTGAGGAAGCCCTGCGCCGCAAAGACTTCGAGGAGTTCACCTGGGAGGAGATGCGCGAGGCGCGCGAGCTGATGGCGAAGATGCGCTGGCGGCTAGGCATGCGCCAGACCCGCAGGTTGCGTCCATCGAAACGGGGGTCATCGCTCGACCTCAGGCGCACTTTCCGCCGCAGCCTGCGCGCGGGGGGCGAGCCGGTCAGCCTGGCGCGCCGCGAGCGCCGCCGCAAGCCACGCCCGCTCGTCATTATCTGCGACATCAGCGGCTCGATGAGCCTCTACTCGCGGCTGCTGCTCCACTTCATCCACACCGTCTCGAATGGACGTGAGCACGTCGAGACGTTCGTCTTCGCCACGCGCCTGACGCGCATTACCCGACAGCTGGCGCGACGTGACGTAGACGCCGCTGTGCAGGATGTCACCAAGACCGTGCAGGACTGGTCTGGCGGCACGCGCATCGGCGAATCGCTGCGCGCTTTCAACTACCGTTGGGCGCGCCGCACGCTCGGGCACGGCGCGATTGTGCTGATTATCAGCGACGGCTGGGATCGCGGCGACACGAAGCTGCTCGCGCGTGAGATGGAGCGGCTGCAGCGCAACTGCCACCGGCTGATCTGGCTCAATCCGCTGCTCGGCCAACAAGACTACCGCCCCGTGACGGCAGGCATGCGCGCTGCCCTGCCCTATATCGACGACTTCCTGCCCGCGCACACGCTCGACAGCCTCGTCGCCCTGGGCAAGCTGCTCGAATCGGTGGACGACACCACGCGCCCGGCGCGCGCGAGCCACCGCGCGCCAACACCCACAGCTCCGACCGCAGCCAACTGACCGCAGCGCTACTCTTTCGGGACGCTGCGAGCCCACTCGATGTCGGGCAGATGATCGTCGAAGTGTTCCCAGGTATACTCCGCGACCACACGCCAGAGCGGCCTGTCACCCAGCCACGCGAAACGTCCAACCGCCGCGAGGTCAGCCCAGCGCATTGGCCGCAGGGTGTCGAGCAGGCGACCGTAGGCCAGGCGAAACGCGCCAAGCGTCTGTTCAGGCGCGTCCTCGCGGTGCGCCGCGAACGACTCGGCGTTCATGGCTTCCACCTCGGCGGCGCTCAGGTCGGCGATGCTGGCCTTTGGCGCCTTGTCTGACACGGCCGCTTCTACCTCCGCCACAAGCTGATCAAGGCAGGTCGTCAGATGCGCCACCACATCGCGCGCCGACCATGCGCCAAGCTCACGGGGCGTCAGCCATTGTTTGGTCGTCAGATCCGCCAGCGTCGTCTCGATACGTTCGTAGCTGGTGTTCATCCGCGCATACAGACCCTCTTTGTCCATGTCGACGTCCGCATCACTCGCACTCATCGCTGTCACTCTCCGATATCGCTGGATAGATCAACGCTCTACGACGCTACACACTCAGGCCCACGCGCATACGCGCAGCCAATTCGCGCGTGCTCTTGCGCTGATCCCAGACGTATAGTAAGGTGGCGTGGGCGTCGGGGCCGCGCAGGACAGCTGGCTCGCTCGCACAAACAGTATCACGCGCAGGGGCAGCGTTGAGCGCGCAAATGGCATGATGGCATACGGTGGGATGTGAACGATGGGGGAGAGCGCTAGCGGAGAAGGAGGGGCGGCCAGATGAATCAGACAACCACCGACCTATGGAATCCCGCCAGGGTGATCGGCAAGTTCCTGTTCTCGGCGATACTGGCGCAGCGTTCGCTCGCCATGTTGATTGATCTGATTCTCGTCTCGCTGCTCCAGGTGTGGCTCAGCCTGGTCTTCGGCGTGTACCAGCCGTTCGGGAGCGGCCTGGACAACGCGCTCGTCAATGGCGGTGGCGTCTACCTGTACGTCGGTCAGGCGACCACGATCCCCTATTTCTGGTTGGCTGTGACCGTCATCGCCTACTTCACCTTCTTCGAGGCGCTCTTCGGCACGACCCCAGGCAAAGCGATTCTCAAGCTCCATGTGGTCATGCTGGATGGCGGGCGCCCGTCCTTTGGCGCGATCCTCATGCGCAACGTCTTTCGCCTGGTGGACGCCCTGCCGTTTCTCTACATCGTGGGCCTCCTCGTCGCGCAGAACACTCTCCACGAACAGCGTGTGGGCGATATCGTGGCGAAAACGAGCGTGGTTCCGCGAGCGAAGCGTTCCGGCGATGACCCTGCCATACCACGTCTGCGGCTGAAGCTGCTGGTGACGGGCTGCGCGCTCGCCGTCGTGATCGTCGGCGGCATGCTGTTTCAGTACGCCACGCGGCCACCGCTGATCATTCAGAGCTGGGCCAACGCGAACAACAGCTATCACAGCGCCCCTGCGAATGGGACCACGCGAGCCTGCGGGCCAACGCCGCAGTGGCCCGATCCACTCCCCGCCGCGAACGTCTCAGGCGGCCAGGCGCGCCAGCCCATCCTCCAATATGCCCTGGGCGCGCCGCAGTGGAGCGTCGGCACGGTGACCTATCCTGTCACCGTGCAGATGTGGAACGACACGACCGACAGCGGCGCGCTGCCCGTCATCCCGCGCCAGGTCAGCATGACCGATCTCAGCTCCGGCCCTGATGTCTACACCGGGCATATCATCCTGACGTGGGCTGGCCCGCTCGGCGGCGGCTGGCGCATCCAGGGCGGCGACATGAGCTGCGCGAAAGCGGGCTAGAGCAAACGCCGCGCCGCTATCAGGGTCCTTCAAGTAGCGAAGCGCGGGCTGATGCGATGGCGTCATGCCCGCTCAGGCGCGGGTGGATACTTGTCATTCAGGCGAGTCGCGGGCGGCGCGACCAGGCGGTCAAACAGCTCATCGAGCATGGCGGCAGGGTCGGCGCAGAGGCCAGAGTGCGCGGGCGACGGCTGGATGATCGTGCTGCTGGGCGCGACGAGCCAGTGGAAGCGCTCCGCCTGTGAGAGACGCGCGATTGGTCCGGCGTCGCGGTCGCCTTCACTGACCCGCCGCAGGCCGTCAAGCTGCAGACGCACCGCCGCGACATCGAGCTGCGGCCAGAGCGCGCGCAGCCGCGCCTCGTCGAGCGCCAGCCGCATCCCCAGATAGCGGCGCTGGCGGCAGATCAGCACGACGCCGACATTCAGGCATTCGCCGCGCTCCACCTCTGGCACGACGCGGATGATGGCATAGTCAAACGAGTTGTGCGCGGGCATGCTCCGCCTCCTCGACGAACACGCCCGACGCGTCGCGCCGGGTCAGGAGATACTCCACATATGCCTCGCGGTGTTGCGCCACGCTGGTGAACTGTCGCTCGTCACCCAGCCAGCCCTCAGGGATCAGCCCGACGATGCCTTCCAGCGTCTCGCGGGTCAGCAGCGCGCGCAGCCGCTGGTCCACCTCGGCCAGCCGTGTGGCCAGCGGCAACAGCGCATGCTCGCCGATCGGCTTGAATGGCGTACGGGCGCGCGCCAGATAGTCCGCCCAGGTGTGGTGGAAGTAGAGCGCGGCGCCATGATCAATCAGCCAGAGCCGATGATTCCAGATGAGCATGTTGGTGTTGCGCGGTGTGCGGTCAATATTGGTGACGTAGGCGTCGAACCAGACGATCGCCGAAGCGAGCTCCGCGTCAATGGGAAAGGGCGCGGCGACATTGTAGGGCAGCGAGCCAGGGAGGTAGTCTAGCCCCAGATTCTGGCCAGGGCTTGCCAGCAGCAGGCTCCTGATCTCGTAGTCTGGCTCGTTGCGCCCCAGCGCCGGATCAAGCTCGATAAAGACGATCTCCGGCACGGGCAGACCGAGCGCGCGGCCGATCTCGCCCGCCAGCAGCTCAGCGATCAGCGCGCGTGGACCCTGACCCGCGCCACGAAACTTCAGCACGTACAGCCCGTCGTCATCCGCCTCGACCAGACCGGGCAGCGAGCCGCCTTCGCGCAGCGGGGTCACGTAGCGCGTAGCGAGAACCGAACGAATCATCATAGCTCCTGAAATCGTGGCGCGCGGCGTCTGGCCGCGCGTCTCCATGCCGACCTAACTGTAGCATGTGCTGGCAGGGGAGGTTCTGCGCTATGCCGGGTAGCCAGAACGCGGCGAAATCCGCTCGCCCCTGCTCGGTCCGTGGGCGCAAAGCTGCCGCGATGGAGTGCATTGTCAACATGCTCGCCGCAACGGATGGCGATCCAGCACTGAAAGCCTCGCTGGAAGTCGTGGCCGAGCGGCTAGGGCGCGACACCGCCATGACCAGTTTCGCACCGTTATCTCGCGGGCGACCCCGGACGTTCTTCGATACCTGGTGGATGCCGCGCGAGCGCGTGAGCCGAATGCGCCACCCGCCGGACCCGGATACTGACCCCTGATACAGGCTTCACTTCGGCTGTTGTCGTTAGCAGGATCAGCGCTGGTCGTCTTATACCAGGACAATGTCACCACTGCCCCGACCAACTCATCCAGATGGTTATTCGGCACTCCCAGCGGCGTGCGCAATGTTACGAGATAATGGAGGAGCGAGCAGTATGAACAGTAGGGGAGACCTGAACAAGGCGAGGACGACGCTTCTCCAGCGCTTCGGGCTGAACCACGCCAAAGTGAAGCTGGTAAAGATCGCGCTCATCGGTGTCCTGGCGCTGCTCGCTCTAGGCGGAGGAGCATGGGGTATCAACACCTATCGTGTCAATGCCTCTCTCTGGACCATGCCGGTAGACACCTACACAGTTGTCGAGATTGAACCATCCCCAACTCGTCGTCAGGTCATTGTCTCCTACTCCACGCATGACGCGGCTTACGCAACACGGCTGCGCCAGTCGATCAACAACGATCCGGACGCTTCCGTTGCCTTTGGCGCTGAGCCAGGTTGTTCCGGGCGTTCGCCATACCCGCTCAACCACGTTCCTCCAGATGGCTCGCAGTTCACCATGACCTTCCGGCGCGGGGGTCGCGTCATCGAGACGGTCATGGGCCAGACGAATGATTGCACGCTCGCGCAGGTGCACTGCGGAGCAGTCGTCATCTGGAAGCTGGGTGTGCGGCCCATTCCCTTACCGGAGTAGGCTTCAGCGGCTCTCGCAACGTCGCCTCCTGTCTCCCTCGCCTTGGAGGCGACGTTGCGAGAGCCCTTGCGCTAGCCGTTGCGCTTGAGCGTGCCCGTGCGCTTGGCGTAGCGCTCGGCCTGCTCGAAGATAAACAGTCCCAGCGGCACCAGCGCTACGCCTGCCAGCGCCAGCGGCCAGACATCGCCCCACAGCGACGTGATGCCCTGCCCCTGCTGGATGCTCCCGCGCAGACCATCGAGCATATACGTCACGGGCGAGATGACCGCCATCGCTTGCAGCCACTGCGGCAACACAGCGACGGGATAGTACACACCTGAGACAAGCAGCATGACCGCGCGAATGATATAGGCCATCTGCGCGCCTCGCTCCGTGAAGAGCAACGGCAACACAGCGGCTATCTCACCTAGCCCCACCAGCGAGACGCTGCCCAGCGCCGTGATGATGACGGCCGCCAGCCAGTTCGCGCGCAGCAAGTCCAGATGGAAGAACAGGCTGATGGCGAAGAGCTGCACGATCATCAGCGCCAGCCCGTGCACGAGCGCGAAGACGCATGCGCCGAGCAGGTGCGTCAGCCGCGCGACCGGCGCCATGAAGGTGTATTCGATGGTGCCTTCCCACCGCTCGATGGTCACCGTCTCCGTCACGCTATCGAAGACTGCGCTGATGTAGCTCCACATCGCCGTGCCAATGGTGAGGTAGAGGATCAGCGCGTTGACATCGGCCTCAGTGAAGTGGCCCGGCGCGGCGTGCTGCGCCGTCTTGGCGATGAACGTCACGCTGAGCGCGTTGACGATGTTGTATGTTACCCAAACAATCTCCCACGCCCAGTAGCGCTTGGTGAGGAACCAGCCGCGCTCGATGAAGGCGTAGCCTTTGCCCGCCTCTGAGCGCAGCTCGCGTCCCCAGGTCCGCGCGACCGTCAGAAGATCGCCCGCTCTGCTGGCTTCCCGCATGAATCACTTACCCTCTTCGTTTGAGATGTCGCTCGCGTCGTCTGTTTCCTCGCTCTCATCGGCCTCCCAGTCGCGCCCGGTATAGGCCATAAAGACCTCGGTGAGCGTCGCGGGACGATCCAGCCCCAGGCGCTCCGCGACCGCCGCCTTCAGCTCATCAGGCTCGCCATCCGCGACGATGCGGCCACCATCGATCACGGCGATGCGGTCACAGAGCGCGTCGGCCTCGTCCATGTCGTGTGTCGTCAGCAGAATCGTGGCGTCATGCGTGTCGCGCAGCTCGGCGACGAAGCGCTGCACGTCGAGCTTGGAGCGCGGATCGAGTCCGGTCGTCGGCTCGTCGAGCAGCAACAGGACGGGAGCGGTCAGAAAGGCGCGCGCGATTGCGACCTTCTGCTGCATGCCACGCGACATGCTCTCCAGCGGCTGGCCGATCCGTTTGGGCTTGATGCCCAGCCATCCCAGGATGCTGCGGATGTCTATGCGCGCCTGTCTGGCTGGCACGCCATAGAGGCGTGCGGAGTAGAGCAGGTTCTCCATTGGACTGAGCTTGCGGAAAAACGCCGCCTCGACACTGACCCGGTTGATGAGCTTCTGTACCACCCGCGCATCGCGGATCACGTCGTAGCCAAAGACTTCCAGATGGCCTTCATCGGGCAGCAGCAGGGTCGAGATCAGGCGAATCAGCGTGGACTTGCCTGAACCGTTCGAGCCGAGCACGCCGTAGATCTGCCGCCGCTTGACCGTGAGCGAGACATCGCTGACGGCGCGCACGATTCGCTGGCCCCGCTTGCGCGCCGCGCCTCCCCGTTTGCCACGCGCGAACAGGCGCATCCCCTCAGACTTGACGAAGCGCTTGGAGACATGCTCGATGCGCAGGGCCTCCTCACGCTCGATGCTGACCAGCTCCTCGGGGGACAGCGCGCCCAGCCGCGCCAGCTGATCGGCGCGGCGCACGGGTTGCTCCTTGGCGCTACGTTCGGGCATGTCGGGCATGTTCTGAATGTCGAGCACTGCACACTCCATCTACCGCGCTTGCGCGGACGTGTGGCGGACTTCGGTGAGAACCATCGGGCAAGCCTGCGCGCTCGCCAGCGCAAGCGGGCGTATGTGAGGCCATTCTCACGGGCGCGCCGATGGACGGTTGGGCGCCAGAGCGCCAGGGACGACATCCCAGGGACAACATCTAGGCATCGGAAGCGACGCCGATAGCATGCGGGCGCGCAGAGGCGCAGCGCTGGACAGGGTGCGAGCGTCGCGGGACAAAGGAAACGAAAGAGGCGACACAATGGGGCCACAGGCGAAGCTCGTGCGCTTGCCCATGACCCCGAAAGAGGAGGTTTCTCTAGCGGCTCAACTCAATAGTCGTGGAAGCCGCGTGATGTCTCTCTCCAGCGAATGGGCGCGGGCAAGCTCGGGGTGCGCTCTCCGGCTGCTCCGAACGCAAGCCACGGGCGGGCGACCGGCGTGATGAACACACTGATCCCCCAGCGCACGCTGAAGGTGTGTGTCATGCAGATACCCATCGGGGCCGCTCCTGTTTCGCTGGCTTGCGGCGCGATCACTCTTGGCGCCGTCGCGCTGGGATGAAGGCGCGTCGCATCTTACACGCGCGACGCCATTCGAGTATAGAAGATAGCCGCCGGATGTGTCAACGGGGCTGGCGGTTGAAACCTCCACCAAAGATGAAGCGTTGTGGCGCGAGCCGCCTTCAGGCGCGGTTTCAACCGCCAGCGCCATCCCGACGCGCTCCCTACACTCCCTGCTTGATGAAGAAGTAGGCGGAGATGATCAGGCCAACGGCGATGGCGAACCAGCGCACGTATTTCGGCGGGACCTGATGGGCCAGCGCCGCGCCACCGTAGCCGCCGATCACCGAGCCGACGACCATCAGCAGCGCCTGCGGCCAGTAGATCGCGCCCGCGATGGCGAAGGCGACAATCGCCACACCGTTGATGATGCTCGCCAGCACAACCTTCAGCGCATTCATCGCGTGGATGTCGCGCATACCGAGCAGCGCGAAGCCCGCCAGCATCATGATGCCGATGCCGCCACCGAAGAAGCCGCCATACAGCGAAATGACGAATTGAATGATCAGCACAACGATCAGCGCGTCGCGCGAGATGTTGGTGATGCTGCCCTCCGCGCCCGCCGCCTCATCCGTGGTTTCGCCGGTGGCCGCCGCGCTGGCTCCCTCTGCGGCGCCTTGCGCTTGCGCACGCTGCTGTCGCAGCCACTGGGCGGCGTTATTGCCGAAGGCGAAGATCAACGTGGCGATCAGCAGCAGCCAGGGAATCATCGCGCTGAAGAGCGACTGTGGCGTTCTCAGCAGAATCACCGCGCCGAGCACGCCGCCGAGCACGCTGACGATGGAGAAGATGATGACCTCGCGCCGCTCGTGGGTCAGGTCCTTGCGATAGGGAGGGATACTGGCAAGCGAGCCTGGCCAGAGCGCGACAGTATTCGTCGCATTCGCCGCGATGGACGGCACGCCTGTGAAGAGCAGCGTCGGAAAGGAGATGAAACTGCCGCCGCCCGCAACCGAGTTGAGCGCGCCGGCAAGAATGGCCGCAATAAACAGCGCGACCCCCTGCACGATGGTCATGTAGCGTTATCCTGGTCTTGATCCTCTGACGATGGTCCCGAACAGGGAGCATGATATAGCGCTCAAGCCACGAGCGCCGCATGCTCCCTGCGTGTAGCACATATAGTACCGCTCTTGGGATGAGCGCGCAACGTCCCACAAGATAGCCGCGAGCCATGACGCCCGCGTGTGGCTGTCATGGCTCGCGTTGAATGTGCGCCGCGTCGCGTGGACCGCTACGACGGCTGGGGGAGCGCGCCGCTGGCGAACTGCGGTATCCAGCCCTCGACACCCGACACATACCACGGATTCTGGATGCCGTACTGGTCCGTATAGCCCGCGCCCTCGTTGTAGGCGCTCAGCGTCATGTCGAGCAGGGTATTATCGCCGGTAGTGGCGCTGTAGGGGCAACCCCATACGTCGCTCGTGGTCGAGGGCAGCGCGGCGTACTCAGGATGGTTGGGGTCATTATAGACGGCGGCGCAGAAGCTGTTGGCGTTGGTCGTGGCGTCAGCCTTCAGCGTGTCAGGATAGTGCAGACCCGCCTGCTGGTAATACCACGCGATGGTGTACGGGCCAGGGCTGGCGAGCGACGCGCCTCCGTTGTCGCCCCAGTAGCTATAGAAGCAGCTTAGCCACTTCAGATACTTCGCGCCGAGATCGGCATTACCCGCCGCGCTGTAGGGGTCGTCGTTGGTGGCGCTCAGGCCGCAAACCGGCTCGTCCACGCTGTTGAGCCAAGGATACGTGTAGTACTGGATCTGCATCAGGCCGATGCCGCCATCGCAGGAGAGCACATCGGCATGCCAGCGGCTCTCTTGCCAGGCGACCGACATCACCAGATTCACGGGCAGGCCGTACTTCGTCGCGGCGTCAGTCAACGTCTGCGCAAGGCTGGCCTGGCTGGGATTATTCCCCAGATAGACCGGGCATGCCTGGCAGGTCGGCGTTGGCTCCGCTCCAAGCCCCGCGCCTGTCGTCGCCGTATCAGTTGGCGAGACAAATGGCGTCGCGGTGGCCGTCGCTGTCGCGGTGGCCGTCGCTGCGGCGCCTCCGGCGGATTCAGTAGGGGTAGCGAGGCCGATGGTGGTTGGCGAGGCGGCGGGCGGCGTCGCGATGGAGCAGGTGTTCTGCATGCGCGCTTTGCCCAGTGTGGCGAAAAGCGCGGTATTCGGCAGGTCAGGGGTGCGCGGCAGCTTGATCGATGTGGCTGGAGCCGTCGGCAGCACCAGCGTGTAATCCTGGTTGGCGCCCGACCCGCCAAACGGTGTAGCCGTCGCGCTGGCGCCATTCGCGCCGCCCGAGCCCAGCAGCGTGCGCGCGCTCGGCGCGACAACCGCCACCAGGCACACGATCGTCACCGCGAAGAGCGCCAGCGCGCATCCCGCCGGAACGAGACGCGGACGCGCATCTCTGAACCACTGACCAAACGTCCTGCGCTCACGCATGGGCGCCGCTCCTCTTCCGTCTGACGCATATCTGACGCTGTCTGACACATGTGCGGCGTCCATCACCCGAAGCGCCGCCCGTTTGACATCCAGCATATCATACGAGCGGTGTCGTCCTAAGGTTGGTGGGCGAAGATCCCGCCTGCGCGGGCTGTGGAGCGGATCACGTCAGAAGACATGAGCCAGGGCATGAGCAGCTAGGGCAGCGACCCATTGGCGAACTGTGGGATATACCCCTCAACACCGTTGACGTACCACATATTGTTGATGCCATATTTGGCGATGTTTCCGGCGCCCTCGTTATAGGCGCTTATCGTGATGTCGAGCAGCGTCGTGTCGCCCGCCGTCGCGCTATAGGGACAACTCCACGGCGCGCTCGTCGAGGAGGGCAACGTGGGATAATATCCGTTCTGGGTGAAGACGGCGGCGCAGAGGCTGTTGGCGTTCGTCGTGCCATCGGTGTTGAGTGTATCGGGATAGCGCAGCCCTGCCTGCAGGTAATACCAGTCCACCGTGTACTTGCTGGGATTCGTCAGCGAATGCGGATTGCCATTCGCATCATAGTTGTAGCCACCCCAGTAGCTGTAGTAGCAGCTCAGGTATTTCAACAGCTTCGCGCCTAGATTCGCGTTACCCTGCAAGGTGTAGGGATCATCATTTGTCGACGGAATGCCACAGTCGGAGACAGAGACGCCATTGAGCCACGGGTAGACATAGTACTGGATCTGCATCAGGCCGATGCCACCATCACAGCTGTAGACATCCTCGTGCCAGTGGCTCTCCTGCCAGGCGACCGCTTTCAGCAGGTTCACGGGCAGATTGTAGTTCGCCGCAGCGCTGGCGAGCGCTTGGGCGATCTGCGACTGCGTGGAGTTGTAGCCGGATGTAAACGGACATGTCACGCAACTCTCGGGCATGGCGAGGCCCGCGTGCCCCATCGCCGTCGAGGTTCCCGTCGTCGTGGGAGCCGTTGTCGCAGTCGCTGTAGCCGTTGCGGTCGCGGCGGGCGCAGCTGACGTCGCTGTGGGCGTCGGCGACGAGCAGAAGTCCGAGAAGATGCTATCGTCGGTAACTGGGCCGCCAGTATAGCCACCAGACGCCACAGGAGTCGGTGGCGCTGGAGGCGGCGGCGGCGGAGCAGGCGGTGGAGGCGGCGTCTTCGGCACGGGCTTGGGCGTCGACTTCGGGCGCGGCGTCGCTGTTGCCGTGGGTGACGCCGTCGCGGTGGACGTTGCGGTTTCCGTCACGGTGGCTGTCGCCCGCGTGACAACGAGCTGCTGCGGCGCGGCCGCTGGCGCCATCGAGGTCAGAATGACGCCCGAAATGATCAGCAACAGGCCAAGAGCCGCGCCGCCAGCGAACAAGCTCTGGCGCCACACCGAACCGCGCGTCGCGCGTCGCCACAGCGCGCGCATCGTGCTCCATAGCGCGCTAAACCAGTCTCGAATCGCATCAATCATCCTGCGCTCGCCATCCTTCAACAGCTAGCGCGCCCGGGCGCGCCGCCATGCGCTCTATCCAGACCAACGATGTTACTCCCTTCATTTTAGCGACGCGCACGCCCGGCAGGTGTAACATTCTCTGGCCCAGCCGGGTAACACAGTCGCTGGTGTTAGACGCAGGTCTACCATGATTGCCAGTCGGTGTTATAATCGCGTCATACCCGGTAGGAAATGGTCATGTGCGCCGGGCTCACGCTTCTGTCCCGGTGGCTGCGCCGCGAGATCCACCGGCGTGGCGTGGCCCTTGAGCGGTGATATCGGCGATATGGAATACGCAGTCCTGGCTAGTTCAAGAATGGGAGCAGTATGGCAGTACAGCCTTCGGATACTGTCGCCGCCGCTTCGGTCAACCTCGACCTGTTGAAGCGGCTGAGTGAGACGCCGGCCGTCTCCGGGCGTGAGGAGCAGGTGCGCGCCATCGTCATCGAGGAGCTGCGGCCACTCGTCGATGAGCTTTCGGTGGATGCGCTGGGCAATGTGATCGCCATCAAGCGCGGCTCCAGCGCGCGCACGGTCATGCTCGCCGCGCACATGGACGAGATTGGCTTCATGGCGCGCTATGTGGATGAGCGCGGCTTCGTACGCATCCAGCCACTGGGCGGTTTCGACCCGCGTACCATGATGGCGCAGCGTGTCATCGTACATACGCACGGCGGCGAGCACCTGCGCGGCGTGCTGACGCCAGCGAGCAAGCCGATTCACCTGCTGGGCGACGAGCGCCCCGGCGCGCCCAAGCTGGAAGAGTTCTACGTGGACCTGGGTCTGCCGGGCGAGCGCGTGAAGGCGCTGGTGCGGCTGGGTGACCCGATTACGATGGACCGCACGTTCGAGCGCGTGGGCGACAATGTCATTGGCAAAGCGATGGATGACCGCACAGGCGTCTTTACGATGATCGAGGCGCTACGCAAGCTCGGCGCGCATACGGCCACCATCGTCGCCGTCGCCACCGTGCAGGAGGAAGTCGGACTGCGGGGCGCCACGACATCCGCCTTCGCGGTTGATCCCGACGTGGCCATCGCCATTGACACGACGCTCGCCGTGGACACTCCAGGCATGCCAGAGAGCGACGCCGTGACACGGCTCGGCGAGGGCGTCGCCATCAAGGTCTTTGACTCCAGCTTCATTCCCAATTTCAAGCTGGTCGAGCACCTGCGCAGCGTGGCCGAGCGCCATGAGATTCACCATCAGCTTGAGGTGCTGCCGCGCGGTGGCACCGACGCCGGCGCGATGCAGCGCGCGAAAGGCGGGGCGGCGGCCATCACCGTCTCGATCCCCTCACGCTACGTCCACACGGTCAACGAGATGATTAGCGTGGCTGATCTGGATGCGGCGGCGAAGCTGCTGGCGCGCTACCTCGAAGACGCGCATACGGGCGACTACACGCTCTAGCGGTGATTGCTCGCTCCGCGGTCAGTGTCGCTTCTCTCCTGCTGGGAGAGGGGCCGGGGGGATCCGCTCGCAGCGCCCCCCGCTGACCCCGTGGAATACCGCGCCCCCGGCCTCTTGCTCGCGTAGAGCGGAGACCGGGGGCGTTTTCTGCTTTGTTCTGTTCCGCAGAGCGGCGCGGCGACGAATGCTACGCCTCAGTATGCGTGCGCGAGTTCACAAACCAGCGTCGCTCGCTGCGATACTGGCGCGTCGCGCGGTCGCCCTTCTGCATGGCGGAGAGCGCGGCCACCAGCCAGCTTGCCAGCATCAGCGCCGCGTGCAGCCCATTGAAGGTAATCCATTGAAGGCGCGGCAGCACCTGATTGGGGCCAAACGTACCCGACAGATTGCCATAGTCCACGTTGCCATTCGAGAAGGTCACGACATAGATCGCGCCAATGATCGCCGCATAGATGGTCGCATAGCGGCGCTTGCGCAGGAAGGCGACCCCAAGACCAGCCAGGCCCGTGGCAAGGTGCAGGAAATTCGTCGCCGTCGTCACACGCATAATGTCAAAGAGCGCACCCCCCTTCGTGAAGGGAGGAATGAAGCCAAGGATGCCTAGCGTCGCCAGCGCGCCTCCAACCAGAAAGGCGTAGTAGATGGCGATCGGCTGTGGAATGGTATGTTCTTCAGGCGGCGCGCCATACGCAGCTCGTTCGCGCTGCTCAGGCGGCGCGCTCTCATTTACGTCAGGCATCGAAGCCTCTCCTTAGTCCCAGCGGTCCCAGTGGTCCCCCGCCATAGTCACGCCCACCGTCCAGTGATTCTGATAAGCGCATCGCATTCATTCACCTTAGATTGTAGCGTGCGGAGGCGTGGAGCGCCCTGCCTGCATCCCTGATTCGCGCCATCTTCGCGCCATCTTCGCGCCGGATTCGCACAGCCGCCGGTGGGGTCTCGCGCGTCTCGACAGCCAGACGCGCCCCAAAGCGCTTAGGCCGTTCCCGCCAGCTCACACGCCTGAAACAGGCGCCGTCGCTCAGCATCCCAGTCCACCTGCGCAGGCCGCGCCGTCGCCTCATCCTCCGCGTCGCTTTGATCGCTCGCGGCGGACGCCGCGCCGTCTGGCGCCTCGCCGATCATCGTGAGTGGCGTCTCCAGAATAGTCGTCGTGTGCGCTAATTGTGGTGTTCGCAGAAATGCTGCCAACCCCTCCAGCGGAATCGTTCCTTCGCCCAGGCGGGCGTGATGATCGCGATGGCTGGTGAGCGCGCCACGCGAGTCGTTGAGGTGGATGACGTGGACACGCCCCAGGCCAAAGACGGCGTCGGCCTGCGAGAGGGTGGCCTCCACACCCTCAGCCGAGCCAATGTCAAAGCCCGCGCCCCAGAGATGCGCGGTGTCGAGGCAGACGCCCAGGCGCTCGGCGTGCTGAGGCAAGGCATCGAGCGCTGCGGCGATCGTCTCGAAGCGGGCGCCCAGCTTGCCGCCGCCACCCACATCGTTCTCCAGCAATAAGCGCACCGTCGCGGGCGAGCCATCGAGCGCGCGGTCAACACCCTCGATCAGCCGCCGCAGGCCAGCCTCTTCGCCGGAACCCGTGTGGCTGCCGATGTGGAAGACGACCGAGCTAGCGTTGAAGAGGGCGGCGCGCTCCAGCGTCAGATGTAGCGCCTCGACGGATTTGGCGAAGAAGTCATCATTGGGCGAGGCGAGGTTGATGAGATAGGCCGCATGCACGACGACCGGCCAGTGGCCAAGCTCACCGAGCAGTCCGCGAAACTCTGCCTCATCACGCGGGCGCGGCGACGGAGCGCGCCACGCGCGTGGATTCGTCACGAAGATCTGCACGGCGTCGCCGCCAATGAGCTGCGTCAGCCGCAACGCCTCGGCGGGGCGCGGCGAGACGGGCATATGCCGACCGATGTGCACTGCTGTCTCCGTTTCCGCTCTCTAATCTGATTTCATCTGATTTGACTTAATCTGGACGATACGCGCGGGCTAGCGCGCTTCCGGCGCCCGCAGCCGATGGTGCGGCAGAACCGCATGCGCCCCGACGACTCCGCCATTGACCAGCTGTGTCACGCGCAGATCAACGACGACACTCGCCAGCGCCAGAGCATCCATTCGAGCCAAGCCATAGCGCTCGCCCATGAGGTCGAGCATCGCTTCCAGCGCGAGCATGGTAGCCTCATGCAGGTCTTCGTGGACGCCCATCGTCAACCAGCCTGCTGGCGTCTCGGCGCGTGGCGTGGTGATGCGCAGATCGGGCAGCAACTCGAACGTCAGGTCCACGCGCTCCATCGGGCATTCGATAGCAGTCTGGCTGACCTCGCCATCACCCTGCGCGGCATGCCCATCGCCGACGGAGACGAGCGCGCCCGGCACACTCACAGGCAGATAGAGCGTGCTCCCGGCGACCAGCTCGCGGCAGTCGAGATTGCCGCCACTAACCCGCGGAGGGACGGTGCTATGCCAGCCGGGCGCATCCGGCGGCATGCCCAGAACACCCATGAACGGATGGAGGTTCACCTCATAGCCATGCTGGTTGCGTCCGGTCATCGCGTCGGCGTCGATCCGCCAAAGATGTATGATCCCCGGCGGCTCAGAGACGCCCATGCGTGTGTTCACCCGGCTCGACCAGCCGCCAGAGGCTGTAAATCCCCAGGAGCCGGGACGAATCTCGTTGATGTGGATAGCGAGCGTCATACCCGGCTCGGCCCCCTGAATGGCGACCGGGCCGCAGAGCGCGTGCCCCGCGTCGCGGTCTGGGTCGCGCGGCTCGAATACGTGCGGGCGCTCGTTTGGGTCAGCGCTGCGGCGCGGCTCGACATGCCAGCCAGCATCGAGGGTCTGAAATCGCACTGTGTCGCCCGACTGAATAGTCAGAACAGGCGGCAGCTCGCGCGAGAAAATCCCATGCAGCGTCGCGCGCTCAGGGCGTATCTGGTAGGTCGCCATCCGCTCCCCTTTCTCACGTTTTCTCTCGTTCAGGACTCGTCAGCGATGAGTGGACCCGAGCGGGAGGCGCGCTGGCGCTCCATCTCGCGCGCTTCCTCGGCGTCGCCCGCGTTGACAGCGTCGCGAATGCTCTGAGCGGCGCGCTCTCGCAGGGCTTCGGCCATCTCAGCGCGCGGCAGGTCAGGGCGCGGCAGCGATTCGAGGTTGGTGAGGCCGAACTGCTGCATGAACTCCGGCGTCGTGCCAAAGAGCACGGGCCGCCCAACCGTCGCAGCGCGACCGACCTCCTGCGCGAGGCCATGTTGCAGCAGGCTCGCCAGCGCCCGGTCGCTATTCACGCCGCGAATCCCTTCGATCTGCCCGCGAGTGATGGGCTGGCGATAGGCGATGACGGAGAGCGTTTCGAGCGCGGCGGTGGTCAGGCGCACCTGTGTCGGCAGACCCAGCAGCGCTGCGACGAAGCGCGCATGCTCCGGCGCGGAGACGAGCTGCGCGCTGACGCCCATCCACTGCACGCGCACCCCGCGCCCGGCGCGCTCCAGCTCGGTGGCGAGGTCAGCCACGGCCAGGCGCACCTTCGCCTCATCAGCGCCCGTCAGCCGCCGCAGCTCACCATACTCCAGTGGTCGCCCCGCGACAAACAGCAGGCTCTCGATGACGCCGCGCAGTTGATGCGGTTCCAGCGCGTTTCCCTGCGTCTCAAGCGCGACGGGAACGCCCGGCGCTGGAGCAGTCGGCATTTGCGGCGTGGCGGCGGCGATGCGCTCGCGGGCGCGCTTGCGTTCCTCACGCGCAGACTTCGCGTCGGGCTTCTGATCGGGGAGCTTCTGGTCAGGCTGCGCATCCGGCGGCGCAGCGGCGCCTGCGGCGCCATCTGGCGTGGCGTCCGTGGCGGACGTGTCGTGGGTCTCGGTCTCTGGCGGATCGGGCGTGTGTGGCATCGTGGCGTCCTCGCGGCGCAGCGGCATCACGCGCCTCACTCTCAATCGTACATTGCTGGAGACAACTGTATCATGCCATCGACAGAGACGTATAGCATGGCCGATGGTCGCGCTCGACCTTGACGCTGTTTCCTGGATTGATCGAGTCATGACGCCTGGCGCGCAGCGGCTCGCGAGGCGCCAGATCGCGCTACTCGCCGCTTGCGTGCGCGTCGCGTCGTGCTATACTGGCTCTGGCGCGCCTGCCTCTCTGCCTGTGCGCTTCATCATTATAAAGCGTCACGCGCGCAGCACGATGGAGAAGAGGCCGGCGCCGCGCTCATTCCGCGCTATTCGGCGATAGGTTTGGGCAGTATTTTCGACGGCATCAAACGGTATCATGCAACGCTGGCGCATCGCAAGCGCGGCGTGTGGTGGAGAGGCCGCAGCCAGCCACGGGGAGGCGATATGTTCGTTCGGCGCGCTGGGAGCAAGAGACTCAGAGCGACACTCGCGGGACTAACGGTGGCGGGCGCGCTCGTCCTGGCGCTGAGCGCGCTGGCGCCAGGGCTGACGCCGGGAGCGCAAGCGTCCCCCGCGACGAAGAACGACCCTGGCGCTATCTCACTCGACATCGTGCAGCCAGCGCCCAACAACGGCATCGCTGAGGGGCCAGTCGGCGCGAATATCCTGGCGCAGGGCAGTGGCGCGACCGCTGGCGACGCGATTCAGATCGGCATCGCCCCGCGCAGCGCTGGCTGCGCATCAGGCTTCGAATCCCTCAACATCAGCGCCACCGCGGCGGGCGACGGGTCCTTCTCAGCCGTGTTGTCATGGCCGCAAATCGCCAATAACGTCGGCGATCGCTACTACATCTGCGCGCAGGACACGACAGCCAGCTCCGTCGGCGCTTCGAAGTCACTCTTCCAGATTGACTCTTCTGACGCGCCCGCTATCAGCGTGACGCAGGTCAACGATCCGAACGCGCCAACGCCTGGGGCTGGCACGCCGACGCCAACACAGCCCAATCCACCTGATGGGACGCTCTACGCGGGCGGCTTCGTCGAGATCAAAGGCCAGAACTTCACGCCGGGCGGCACGGCGATCCAGGTCCTCGTGACGCCAACCCAGCTGACACCTGGACTCGCCAGCTCGCCACAACTCCAGATCGTGAAGGGAGCCGCAGTGAGCAAGCATGATGGCTCGTTCGACGTGTTCGCACAGCTGCCCGGCGGTCAGACAGGGCAGTTCTACATCAGCGCCACCTCGCCAGATGGCACAAGCTCGGTGCTGCCGACATTGGTCGGCTCCCAGTCGGCGAAGATCGCGCTGGCTCCGACGCCCACGCCCTCGTCGACCGTCACGCCGACCCCCAATTCAACGGCATCCGTTGGCCCAGGCACGACACAGCCCAAGCAGTCCTCTGGGCCTGGCACAGGGCAAGTCATCGGCGCGATTGCGCTGGGTCTGTTCAGCGCGATCTTCTTTATTCTCGGCGTCGCGATGCTGATCTCAGCCTCGGGCATGGCGCCGGATACGACGGCGCCAGGACGCCCACAGCTACGCTAGCCTGATCCAGCCTGGGTTGAGGGGCCGTTAGAGCGCGAGATACATCGCCGGAATCCGTTCTGTGAGGACACTGGCGCCCGCGATCGCAATGTCGAGCGCTAGAGCAAAGCGCATTGAGGTGAGACAGACGGCCAGAAATCAGACGGCGCCCCGCAGAGCATCCACCGCAGCCCGACTGTTCAATCTTTTGCAGATGTGCTTTAGACGAACCGTGGCCACCAAGTCCGCCTGCGCGCAATACCGTTCACATAAGCGCACCACTTAGCGAAAATTGCGGCTTTGTGCCGTGTGGTGGGCCTCACCTGAAACGCCACGCAAGCCGCTGAGTTCACAAACGGCGCGCTTCACTTAGGCAGGTCGGTTCTCCTCGTGTGAACGGTATTGCGCGCAGGCGGGTTTCGTGGCCAACCGGTGGAGCGGAGGGAGGCTGTTCAGGTGCGGTTTCAACCGCCCTCGCTCTTCCCGCCGTCTTTCAGGTGGTCAGTTCTCCACGCGCAGGACGATTTTGCCGCGCGCGTGGCCACTGGCCGCAGCTTCCCAGGCGTGGCGCGCCTCGGCAAGCGGAAACACCTGACTGATGATCGGCTGAATGTGCCCCGCGTCGATCAAATCGCCAATCGCACGCAACTGCTCGGCGCTAGGCTCGACGATGAACCAGACGAATTGCGCCCTGTTTCGTGTTGGATCTTCCGCTGGGCGCGGGCTGACGACCGAGACCACCACGCCGCCATCTTTCACGACCTGCCAGGAGCGCGTCAGTGTCTCCCCGCCTACTGTATCGAAGACGACATCCGCGTCATGGACCGCCTGCTCGAAGGGTGTGGTGGTATAGTCGATCACCTGGTCGGCGCCGAGGCCGCGCAGGAAGTCGTGATGACGGGCTGAGGCGGTCGCGATGACCCGCGCACCCGCCCAGCGCGCAAGCTGCACCGCGTAGCTGCCCACGCCGCCCGCGCCGCCGTGAATCAGCGCTGTCTGCCCCTTCGCTAGATGCGCGTGGGTGAAGAGCGCCTGCCATGCGGTAAGCGCCGCCAGCGGGACCGCCGCCGCCTGGACCATATCGAGCGTCTGTGGTTTGGGCGCAAGTTCGCTGGGCAACGCGATGGCGTACTCAGCCTCTGCCCCGTCGCGGCCAAACGCTGTCAGCGCATACACCTCGTTGCCGATGGCGAAATCAGTGACCTCAGGACCAACTTCCGCCACCACACCGGCAAGATCATGGCTAGGGATAGGCAGTGGGCGAGGGTCGCCGGTCGGCGTCTGGTAGGTCTCATCCCATGTTAACTCTGTAGCGATGATGGCCGTCGCGCCGACACGCACCAATACGTCGCCTGGGCCGGGCTGTGGCCTTGGCGCTTCGTCGTAGCTGAGGTTGTCTGGCCCGCCACGGCCATGCATGCGGATCGCTTTCATGAGTTGTCCCGCTCCTTTCATACTCAGGGCATGCCGTCTTTACATCCATGCAGCATGTTGTCATCATACCGCCCGAGAGCACATCTGCAAAAGATTGAACAGTCGGGCTTCTGCAAAAGATTGAACAGTCGGGCTGCGGTGGATGCTCTACGGGGCGCCGTCTGATTTCTGGCCGTCTGTCTCACCTCAATGCGCTTTGCTCTAGCGACCAGCGCGGGAGCCTCTGGCTATGTGGCTATGTGGCTATGTGGCTATGTGGCCATGTGGCTACGTGGGCGCATCCGTCTCACTCACCGCCGGGCCAGCCAGACGCGCGCGAATCCGGGTCAGCGCCGCGCGCTCCTCAGCGGTGAGCCTGGCGCGCCCTCCCGCGAAGTCATCGAGGCGCTCGGCGAGCAGATCGCAGAGCGCCAGCAGCGCGGCCCGCACGCTGGCGAAGTCCCACACCGCGACTGTGCGCGCAAGCACGGCCTGCAACTGCGCATCCGCGAGCCGCTGGAAGTCCCGCAACGGTCGCTCCTCGCCGTGAGCCTGCGCGAAGAGCGTCATCAGCAGTTCACGCGCTTCCTCCAGCGCGGCCAGAGCCGACCAGAGCCGCCCGCGCTCCAACGATGTCGTCCCGCCGAGCGTCGCACGGACGCACAGCGCCACCAGCGCATCCGGCATCTGAGCGGATGGGCGGCCATTGGCCAGCCCCGCCGCCCGTATCCGCGCCTCGTCAATTTGTCCCCAGAGCAGGCGCATGCTGGACACGATATTTGGGCTCGTCGCCGCCAGCGGATGATAGCGTATCGAGAACTCCGCGAGCGATTCGAGCACGACATCACCGTCGTCACCCCGGCGGGGCGCGATCAGCGCTGGACGCTCGCCGATTGCCGCGCAGAGCCGCCTGATCTCCGTCATGGGATCGAGCGCGACGCCATCCGCGATCACCACATCGAGGTCCAGATCAGAGCGCTCACTCCAGTCGCCGCGCGCGACCGAGCCAAAAACGAGGAACGCCAGCGCCCACGACTGCCGCGCATGATAGACGGTCATCGCGCGCAACAGCCGCTGATGCTCCGGCGCGCCGGGCCACGTCGTCGGCAGGTCATGATCAGCCAGATCCATGAGCGCGCCTCCAGTCCGCTCGCTGCGCAGGCGTCTAGCGACGCTTGCCCCCTTTGCCGCCGCTCTTGCCGCGCTGCGCACGCGGACCGTAGGAGAGCGACGGCAGCGATTCGAGCGCCTCGCCCGCTCGCTGCGCTGCGCGCTCGGCCCGCGCCGCTATGCCTGCGCCCTCGGTCGCGCTGATGTGTCCAAGGAGTGACGCTAGCAGCGCCATCGGCCAACCCAGCGGTCCGGGGCGCTGGGTAATCGTCATCCGCAGACGACTCGCCGTAGCGGCGCCCGTCTGCGATGCTGCCGGAGCGTCGGAAGCCTCCGCGACCTCCGGCGTGAGCGTGAGCGTCCAGCGGAGGTTGTCCCGCCAGGCAGGATAGGCGGTCTCCCAGGCGAATGAGCGTGACGGCTCGTACTCCGCCAGCCGCATCGGGATGATCTTGCCGCGCTGGCGCGTCATGCTGAAGCGCCACGTCGCCCCCACGCGCAAAGGGCGCTGCGGCGGCTCCAGCAGCGCGACGCTGGCAAACCATTCTCCCGCGTTGCGGGGGTCCGCCAGCCACGCGAACGCCGTCTCCGCCGGGCATGCGATCACCACGTTGGCGCTACCCTCGCGCATGTCTCCACACTCCTTCCGCCCGGCTGGCGGATTGCGGCTGGAACTGTAGTGGCTGATGCTGTTTCACTCGTTGATCGGAGGATTGCCACAGTCGCGCCCTCACCCCCGGCCCCTCTCCCAGAGGGCGAGGGGAGATCGCGCCAAATTGCCAGTGCGCCGAGGGCCGGAGCCACCTGCCTCGCCTACGCCGCGCGCCAGGCGATGAGAGCCAATCGCTCAGGAACACATCATCAATCCCCAGCGCTCTGGGGCATCCAACTCAGACTATACCGCGATTGTGCCGCCGCTCACGCTAGCATATGGACACAATGAAGCCGCCGCTCGTGAACCAGCAGAGCGCCATTGCTCCCCCGATTCACGATACGGCGGCCACCATGCGTAAGTCTCGCCTCGCTCGCCTCGCTAGCCTCTGCCGACGCCAGCGCCGACGCCGACTGGCGCCTGCGCGCGGCTCAGCTTGCGCGCCCGCCGCGACTTGCCAATCAGCAGCACAGCGCACGAGATGAGGAAGACTAGCAGGGACGAGGTCGTGCTAGCGCCAAACAGCGGGAACGGCTGGCGCTGGGTCAGGCCCGTCAGGTTGAACAGGATGTTGGAGAACGAGAGCGCCAGCGAGAAGATCCACAGCGTCAACGCGCCGATGAACGTCACCAGGCCGAGGAAGCGGAAGATGTTATCCGCCACGCGCAGCTCGAAGACGAGCATCATCAGCGCCAGCGTCAGCGCAACCCCCGCCGCGACCACCAGCGCCACTCCTGAAGCCAGGTTCTGATACTGCAGCTGCTGCGAGAGCTGCTGGAGCGAGGTCTGGCACACCGATTGGCTGGGGAATGCGTTGGAGGTCAGCGCGCACGTCCGCTGATTGCTCTGCAGGTGCAGGTAAAACGCGATATTGCGAGCCACCTGACCGAGCGCGACCATGCCCAGCAGAATGAACAACGGCCAAACGACGTTGCGCAGCGCCAGCAACAGATTATCGATGGCGATGCGGATGCGCCGATTGAGCGCGCCACGTAGCGCATCGATGATCGTGCCCGTGACAGAGACGGTCGCCGACTGGCGTCCCTTCTCGCTCTGCTCGCCCACCGGCAACACATCTGTGCTGACCGCACGCGACTGGCCGTCGGTCGCCAGCGCGGTTCCCGGCGTCGTCGCGGCAGGAGCCCCGTTGGGATTGTCGCTGGCGGCGTTGAAGGCGTTCGCGGTGGCCGTCAGCGCCAGCGTGATGAAGCCCAGCGGCAGGTAGATCAGCGCCTGAATCAGGTCCATCTTGCTCAGCGTTGGTGGGTCGAGCGGGCCAGCGCCGCCAACGCAGTGGCCGATGGGCCATGAGACGGTGCAGGTGGTGATATTCACGCCAATCTGGAGCGCATTGGCGATCGGATTGATGACCTCCGCGCGGAAGATCAGCGAGAGCAGCGCCGCCAGCACACCTCCCGCGATCAGGTCGCCCGCGATCAACTCTGGCAGCGTCGGCAGGTCCGTCGCCTCGCCAATCTCCAGCGTGCCAAAGCCCAGATCAATGCGTCGCGCCGCTGGCTGGCCGCGCTGGCTGCGCAGCCAGCGACGAACGGTGTCGAGCCAGAAGATGATGATCACCCCAAAGTTGAGGATGGCGTAGGTCCACGGACTCTGCCCAATCTGCGGGATAGCGATGCGGATATTGAGCAGGTTGTTGAGAATGTAGCGCAGCAGGCCCGGGTCGAGCGCGGAGAAGCCGACGAAGACCATGCAGATGATCGTCACGACCAGCGCTTCGGTCAGCTGGCGCCGCAGCCGCGGATGCCGCAGCACGGCGACCTCCAGCGTAAAGACCAGCGCACTGAACCACAGAAAGAGCGGCCAAGGCTTATGAAAGGCCTGCCCCAGCAGCGAGTTGTCGTCGCCGTAGCCCAGGTAGCCCATCAGCCCAAAGGCCAGCACACCCGTGAACCCCAGCGTGAGCAGCAGCCCGTGGGGAAAGCGCACCAGGATACGCCGCGTTTTGGGATCGTACACGTCCGTGATGGCGTGCTTGTCGTATCCCGGATTGCGAAAGACTCCAGACATCATGGGCGCTACTCCTGTGCGCTGGTGGACTGGTTAGCCGGCCCATCGGATGACGCGCTCGGTGTTGCGGCGCCAGTCGCGCTGACGCGTGCGGCGACGACGGGCCGGCTCGCCGCTGAGGGGCGGCCCCCGCCCGAGCGTGCGCCGCCCCTCAGCAGCACATAGCCGCCAAAGATGACCAGCGCAATCGCTGACGCGGCGGTCGCCCAGCTCGGCGGATCGAACGGCCTGACGACATTCGCGTTGAACTGCTCCAGCAGGACATTGAAGCCCCAGAGCGCCAGCGAGAAGATCCAGAAAGTCAGCAGCACGATGAAGCCGATCAGCCCGAGGAAGCGCAGCGTGTTATCGGCCACGCGCCAGCGGAACAGCGTCAGCGCGGCGGAGAACACGAGCGAGAAGACACTGACCAGTCCCCAGATCGCCGCGGGCAGAATAAAGCTGAGGACGGCGTTGATGTCTTTATGCTGAGCATGCAGGTAGCTCTGGATGTTGACCGAGAGCCAGAAGATGCCGTAGGTCGCGACGAAGAGCAGTATGGGCCAGACGATGTTGCGCAGCGAGCGCCCCAGCCCGACGAGCAACGCACGCAGCCGCCGATTGATGGCCGCCCGCAGGGCGTCGAGCACTGTCTCGGCCACGCCCGTCGTGATCGGTGCGGTCACTGGCGCGCCCTCGGCGTTGACCGCATTGACCACCTGCGCCACGCCCACAGGCACAGGCGCGCCTCCGACCGAGCCGAAGCCGCCGAGCATCGCCGCCAGCCCCAGCACGACCAGGCCAATCGTGATATACGCCAGCGCCTGCGTCTGGTCCAGGAAAGTCAGTGTCGTATAGCTCACGCCGTGCGTCAGACAGGCGGATGGCGGGAACGACACCGCCAGATTACAGTCACCCAGCGCGGGATGGGTGATGACGATGTGATTCATCACCGCGGGCATGAAGAGGTAGGAGAGCAGACCCGTCAGCGCCGATCCGGCGAGCAGGTCACCAGAGATGAGCTCGGCCATGCTCGGCTGGTCGGCTGGGTCGACCTTCTCATCGATCTTCTCGCCGGTCGTGAGATCCACTTCCGGATGAAGGCGCAGGCCAGCGGCCCGGCGAATCCAGCGGCGAATCGTATCAACCCAGAAGATGAGGATGATAGCGAAGTTGACCACGACATAGGTCAACTGCTCGTCGGCCAGCAGCGGAAGGTACTTCTTCAGCAGATCGCGGATGAAGCCGCCTGGGAAGCCGATGACGTAGACGATGATGATGCACAGCAGCGCGATGATGAGGGTAGCGATGAGCTGGCCACGCAAGGAGCGATGACGAAAGATCGAGACCAGCAGCGTAATCATCAGGGCGCTAAACCACAGATACAGCTCCCAGGGCTTGGTGAAGACCTTCGGATCACCGGGATAGCCCAGAAAGCCAACCATGGCGAACGCGATCACGCCCGAGATGCCCAACCCCAGCACCAGCCAGAGTGGATAGCGCACCAGGAACGTGCCGCGCTGCGTATCGAAGAGGTCTGTAATCTCGTGCGAACTTTGCGAACTCTCAAGCCCGCTTGATCTGCCCATGGGTTACTCCTCCGCTGAGCCGACGCGCCAGATACGTCGGCGCCTCACCAGACGCCGACCCAACGCGCGGCGGGCAGGGGCAAGGTTAAAGCGCAGCCTCTGTCGCAGGCATAGCTCCCCTACTATACATGCCAGCGGCGCAGATTGAAAGTGCCAGATTGCATAGCCAGGACCGCCCAATGATCCAGCGGTTATCCCTGCTGAGGCGGCTGATAGGGCGGAAACTGATCGCTCGGCGGGGTATATGTGGGCGTCTGCGTTGGCTGCGCCGGGAACTGCGCGCTGGGATAGTTCGCGCCATATTGCCCCGGCTGCGGCGGATAGGCAGGATATTGTGGCGGGTAGCCAGGTTGCGGTGGATAACCCGGCTGCGGTGGATAGCCTGGTTGGCCGTATCCCTGTTGCGGCGGGTAACCGGGCTGCATGGGATAGCCCGGCTGTGGCGGGTAGCCACCATACATACCCATCTGCCCCATCGGCTGCGCATTGTAGCGGCCCAGCGCACGCATCCGCGCGACACTCCAGAAGATGCGCGCTCCGCCGATCAGCAGCAACACGACGCCATAGAACGCAGCGGAGCCATCCTGCGAGACCGCTGCGCCCAGAAGCGTCAGCAGCCCCGCGCCAGCAAAGAGGATACCTAGAATGAGGTACAAGACATTCCCGACAGTACCAAACCGCATGTGCTCATCTCCCTCTCAGCGACTCTGCCAGCAGCCGGACCCGAGCGCTTATCAGCGACATCAGCGACATCAGCGGTCCCGGTGTGACAGAGGCAGCCGCACGCATTGTACGGGTGCGCCGCCTGCCGGTCAAGCGATACATGCCGCTTGACCGGCAGGCGGGTGAGAGGACGCGCTGACGCGGGTAAAGTCACTCCAGCGTCAGCGTATACGCGCGCTCCTCGAAGAGCGGTGTGAAGCCCTCCGCGGCGTAGAGCGCGCTGGCATAGGCGTTGTCTGCCCGCATGGTGAGCAGCGCGCTGTCGGCGCCGTAGTCGGCCAGCGTCAGCAGTCCAGCGCGCAGCAGCGCCCGCGCCAGACCTGCGCGACGATGGTCAGGCGCGACGCCGAGCAGTTCGATCCATCCAGCGCGCCGCCCCAGCCGCTCGCGTTCGTCTGGCCGCAGCGCCGAATGGCAGAATCCCACCAGCGCGCCATCGGCGGACTCGGCCACGAGATCGAGGCCCGGTGTATAGGCTGGATCGGCCATCAGCGCGCGGCGGCGGCCCTCACTGAGCGGCAGGCGGCTGGCATGCGGAAATAGCTGCCTGGCAAGCGCGAGATAGTCGCCCAACTCGCTCGAGGCCAGCGGGCGGATGTGATAGCCCGCTGGCGTCTCGCTTGCATCGACCGCGGGCGCCGAGTCCATCAGCGAGCGACGCAGCCGCACGGATGCGCCGGGCAGCGCGACGAAACCCAGCCGCTCCAGCGAGGCGAGCCGTCGCGTCTCGATGCTGCGGGCCTCCGTCCGCAGGCTGATGGCGTCGCCGGACGCATTCAGTTCGCCGGCGCGCTGCGCGGCCCACGCGACGATCAGCGCATCCAGGCCATCGCTGCGCGCGGAAGGCCGTGTGAACCACAGCAGATGGCCTCCCGCCCGCAGCAGCGCGAACGCGACGAGCGCCCCACTGAAGTCCTCCCACAGGCAGGCGCAGCGGGCATGATCGAGCGCCGGGTCAGCCAGCAGCGCGCGCAGTTGTCCGGCGCCGGGCCAGTCGAAGCCAGGCTCAGCCGCCTGCGCCGAGAGCAGCAGCTCCACCACGTTGCGCTGGTCGCCCGCCTGATAGGGTCGAGACCGTAGCCGCTCTGGCTCCATCGCACGCTCCTTTCGCGCCCACGTCGCGCCCGTCGCCGGCGTCGCGCGCTCCCACCATTCCGGCGCGACGAGCGTCAGCCACCGCTCCAGTATCGCGCTATCCGTCATTGGCATGCCAGGTGTCCTCCCTCTGGCCTGGTTCATCGTCCCAGTCAGTGTCCGTCTCGACGCCGTCATCCCATGCGCTGCCATCATGCGCGCCCGCCAGTCGCCGATAGCTGCCGTAGCGCTCCGCGTCGATCGCTCCGGAGCGCGCCGCCGCGATGACCGCGCAGCCCGGCTCGCTCAGGTGCTGGCAATCGGTGAAGGCGCAACTCCCCGCGAGTGACCGGAACTCACGAAAGAGATTCGGCAGCTCGCTCATGACACCCGCATCGAGCGCCAGCGCCCGAATGCCCGCTGTATCGGCCAGCCAGCCACCCGCAGACCCCGTCAAAGCGACCATCCGCGCGCCTGTCGTCGTGTGGCGGCCCTTGCCTGTGGAGTCACTGATGGCGCTCACCCGCAAGGCGAGTCCCGGCTCCAGCGCATTGAGCAGACTCGACTTGCCCACGCCCGACGGCCCCATCAGCGCCGAGACACGTCCAGCCAACAGATCGCGCAGCGTCTCCACGCCCTCGCCTGTGGTCGCGCTCGTCGTCACGACGTCGTAGCCCAGCGTGGTGTAGACCACCAGCCGCTCGCGCAGCCAGAGGCCGATGCCCTGGTCAGCTTTGTTCACGCAGAGGATCGTCGTGGCCCCCTGCGATTCCGCCAGCGCGATGAAACGGTCGGCGAGGCGCAGATGTGGCGCTGGCTCACGCGCGGCAAAGACGATGACAAACTGCTCGATACCGCGCACCGTCGTCAACTGCTTGCCCGGGTCAGGATCCTCACGAGTGAGGGCCGCGCCCGCGCGCGTGACGATCCGCTCGATCACGCCCTCGCCAGCGCCTGTAGGTCGCGCCAGCACACGGTCGCCGATGGCGACGGGGTCACGCTGGCTCACCTTCACGGCGCGGGCGGTTCGCCGCGCGGATGCGCTTTCGGCATAGATCAGCTCTTTGCGCAGACGCCCACGCACGACACACCACAGCGCACCCTCCGACGCCTCCACACGATAGCGTCCGCGGCTGCCCTCGGTAATCAGCCCTTCGATGAAGAGCGCGTCATGTGGTGTCATGGTGTCCTGTTCCCTCTCGTTCTCACTGGCTGATCGTGTACTCGCCATATCGTCCGCGCCGCGCTCGGCGGCCTGGGTGTTGTGGGTCTCTCGCTTCTGTTTACGGCTCACAGAGACATGCTCCTGATGGCTATCTATTCTCTCGGCGCGGGCCTTGAACGCACACGGACACGACGAATCGCGGCAAGCGAAAAGGACCGAAAAAGCCTGGAATAGGACTGGAATGAGACGACTGCGCGGGGCGCCAGATCAGCGCGATGCGCCTGGTCATGGGCGCGAAGATACAGCGACGATATGCCGACGAATGCCGCAGGTGAAGCGCGGGGCCGAGGTCCAGCGAGCGGACCCGTTACGCGGCGAACACTCCGAATGCGCGGGCGACCACGCCATCGAGGCGGGCGCGCGGGCAGATGTTGCGGATGTTTGCGGCGTGGAGGACGCCAGTGGAGCGCTCGACGAGCGCGAGCATAGTCGCCTTCATAGCGCGTCCTCCTGTTCTGTCTGGGGCGTGGCGGCGCCGGGCGGCGCTCACGCGGGGCTGCTCGCTCCACACGGAGACGAGCGACTACAGCAAGCATTGTATGCGCGATTGCGCAGCGAGCGCAAGGCCAGTTTCGACGGTCGGCCTCAGCAAAAACTGCTACACTATCGCTAACCGTGGACACCTGTGGACATCCGCAGACACGAGCGAGCGACGAGCAGCGAATCGGGCGAGCCAACGCGGGCGAGAGGAGTGTGAGATGCGGCGCTGGCTGGCGATGGGCGCGTTAGCGAGCGCGGCGGCGCTCTGGGGGCTCATGTACGTCATCAGCCGTGTCGCGCTCCAGACGGTTCCGGCGCTGCCACTGGTGGTGATGCGCGTCATCATCTCGCTGGTGTGTCTGGCGCCCTTCGCCGTGCGCCAACGCTTCTGGCGCGTCACGCAGCGCCAGCTTGGCTGGCTTGCGCTGGTCGGGCTGACAGGCTACACCTGCTCGCTCTCGCTGCAATTCATCGGCACGGCGCTGACTTCGGCCAGCCTCGGCTCGCTCATCACCTCCGCCGCGCCCGCGTTCATCGTACTCTTCGCGGCGCTCGGCGGCGAGCGGCCCTCCACGCGCACGATCCTGGCGCTGGCCTTCGCGATGGCGGGCGTCGCGCTGATCGTCGGCGTCGATGTCCCGGTCGGCGGCTCGCTGCCGGGCATCCTGGCGCTGGTGGGCGCCGCCGTCTCATGGGCGCTCTACACCGTGCTGGGTCGCCATCTCGCGCGCGACCTGCCGCTGCTCACGACACTCTTCTGGGGTCTGATGATCGGTGGGCTGGCAGCCATCCCGCTCGCTGCGCCGCAATGGCCCAGCCTCGACCAGATGCGCCACTATTCGCCGACGCTCTGGCTGGAGATCCTCTACCTCGGGGTCGTGGCGATGGCGGTAGCCTTCTACCTCTGGAACTACGGCTTCGCGCACCTGCCCAGCGATGTCGGCGCCGTCTTTGGGCTGTTCCAGCCACTGGTCGGGGTGGCGCTCGGCGCAGCGCTGCTCGGCGAGCGGATGACCACGCTGGGTATCGTGGGCGCGCTCGGCATCGTCGCGGGAGCCGCGCTCGCGGGCATCGGCGGCGCACACGAGAAGCCATCCGCCGCCCAGTCGTCGCCCGCCACACATCCTCAGTGAGTGGCGGGCGACGCCAAACGCCAACAGTCGCGACGATGTCGCTATCACCCGCCCGACGCCCACCGTTAGCTACGCAGCGCGCCGAGGTAGGCCATCACCGCCGCTCCGGTCTTGATGCCCTTATAGAAGCGCTCGACCTCCAGATTCTCGTTTGGCGCGTGGTTTGCCTCGTCCGCATTCGCATAGGGCGTGACGAATGCTGGGACACCGAGAATCCTGGTGAAAACGTAATCGGGCAGGCTGCCGCCCATCGCCGGCACGACGAGCGGCTCCTCACCCTGACCGAGCGCCAGCGCCTGGAGCAGCGGCTCAGCGTACGGCGAATCGAGCGGCGTCTTTGACGGGTCCATGCCGCCCTGCAAGACCACCTCGACATCGGGCGCATGCTTCGCAACATGCGCCACGACCTTGGTCGCGATCTCCTCGACCGTCTGATTCGCGACCAGCCGGATGTCACATTTGGCGAACGCCTCATGCGGCAAGACCGTTTTCGAGCCGGGGCCAGCATAGCCGCCATGCAGCCCATTGATGGTCAGTGTCGGCCAGAGCGAGAGCCGCTCGTAGAAGCCCCGATCCACCGGCGCATCGAACCGCTTCAGGTCGAAATCGCTCCGGATGCGATCTTCATCGATGGGCAGGGTCGCCAGAGCGGCGCGCTCCAGCTCAGTCGGCGGCGCGACATTGTCGTAGAATCCGTCAATCGTGACTTCGCCACGCTCGTTCTTCATCGTCGCGAGCAGATGTGTAAGCGTCCAGAGCGGGTTCGGGACGACACCGCCCCAGTTGCCGGAGTGCACGTCGCGATTCGCTCCACGCGCGCGCAGCTCGAAGCTGAAGACACCGCGCACGCCGAACTCGACACAGCTTCTGCCACTCGCGTGCACAGGCCCGTCGGCAGTGACGACCAGATCAGCCATCAGCTCATCCTTGTGCTCGCGCACGACATCCGCTATATGCGGGCTGCCAACTTCCTCCTCGCCCTCCAGCAACACGATGACATTGCATGGGAGCGCGCCGCGACAGGCGAGTGTCGCCTCCATAGCCAGCAACTGCGCGAAATGCTGACCCTTGTTGTCGGCGACACCTCGACCATAGATGCGGCCATCGCGCACCTCTGGCTCGAATGGCGGAGATACCCAGGCATCCAGTGGGTCAGGCGGCTGCACGTCGTAGTGGCCATAGAACAGCGCCGTTGGCGCTCCAGGGGTCTCACGCCGCTCACCGAGCACGACTGGCCAGCCAGCGGTGGGAATCAGCCGCGCGCGCATGCCTAATGCGCGAAGCCGCTCCAGCAGCCACTCGCCTGTCTCGGCGATCCCGACGCCATGCGCGCTGATGCTTGGCCTGCTCACATAGCTCAACAGCCGGGCGAGATACTCCTCTCGCCGCGTGTCGACATACGCGAAGATATCCGTGAGATCAGGCTGCGCCATGACGTGTTCTCCTTCGTGAGGTGGAGGCTGGCCGGAGGGAGTGCGAAATTACTCACCTTGCGCGGACCATGTGCGTCTGTATCTGTACAGGTTGTAACGGTAGGCGCAGACCATCAGGCATGTCAACAAGCGCCAACCTGAGTAGACAGGCGAGCGCCTGCTGTGTATCATCCTCTCGACTGCGCGCCCGCGTGTTAGCGCGCGGAAACCGCTGACGCGGCGCGAGAAGGGAACAACGCCATGCCCGATGAGCCAGCCCGTTCGCTCTCCGACGTAGATATGCCGCCACTGTTTCATGACGCCGATCGTCGAGCTATCCATGCGCAAGTCTTCTTCTTTGGCTGGCTGCGCTGGGAGCTGGTCCTGCTGGGCCTGGGCGTGCTGGTGGGCGTATTCAACGGCGCGGCGACCCGCATCGGACCAATCTCGCTGGTCGTGCCGCCGTTCACGATCGCGGGCCTGCGCATCACCACGCTCACGGCCTTCGAGATCACCGAAGCCCTGCTGCTGGCGCTCGCCCTGGTGATGCGCCTGATCCGCGTCATCACGCGGCCAGAGCGACTCTGGTATGAGGCGCGCGCGGTGGCGGAGTCGGTCAAGTCGATCGCCTGGCGCTACGCCGTTGGCGGCGAGCCTTTTCAGCGCGCGAGCTCGCCTGACGATCTGAGAGCCATTGTCGCCAATCGCTTCGACAACATCCAGGCCGACCTCGCGAAGTACACGGCTCCCGACACGATACGCCAGCAGCATCAGGTGACGCCGGGAATGAGCGCCGTACGTGAACTGCCGCTCGATGCGCGCAAGCAGATCTATCGTGAGGCGCGTGTGGACAACCAGCACACCTGGTACCAGCGCAAGTCACGCTTCAATCACCGCCGCGCCCTGCAAGCGCATCTGACGCTGATCATCGTCGAGATTCTGGCGGTCGGCGCGGCGCTGCTGCCGATCATTCTGGCGGCGCTCCATCTCTTCCCGCTCAACCTGCAATCGCTGGCGGCGAATATCGCGGTCGGCGGCGCGGCCTGGATGCAGGCCAAACGCTATGAAGACCTGGATGTGAGCTACAGGGTCACGGCGAGCGAACTGGCGCAGGTGTCGAAGGACATCGAGTATCAGCGTGATGAGGCGTCCTGGGCGCGCTTCGTCGAGAATGTGGAGGGCGCGATGTCACGCGAGCACCAGCTCTGGCGCGCCACCCGCACAAACTAGCGCCGATGAGCAGAGATTAGCGTGCGGGCTGCGGCTCGGGGCGCCGTGAACGGGCGGGCAGCGTCAGAACCCGCTCCACACGCCCGCCCGCCTGCTCCAGCCGCTCCTTCAGATGCTGGGTGATGTCATCGGGACCACGCGGCGCGCCTTCCCAGATGATCAAGCCACCAAGCGCGGCTGAGGGGTCGGATGGCGACTCCCGCTGCGCCAGCCGCTGGGCCTCGCTGACGATATTCTCGTTGACGGCGCGAAAAGCGTCGTCGGAGCCGCGCGGATAGTCGAGCGCGACGAGATCGCCAGTAGCGCGGGCCTCGGCGATCAACGACTCGTAGAGCGCTTTCCAGTGGCCGGGACGGTCAGTTACAGAATCGGCCAGAAACCACTCGGGGCGGTAGGGCAAGATGATGCGCCGTCGCAGACCGAGCGCGCGGGCGGCGTCGAGCGCCAGCAGATCAGCGCCACATGCGGCGGAGCTGACGACCACGGTCGCATCGAGACGCCGCAAGGCCGCTGTGATCTTGCGGCGTGTCTGACTGCGCCGAGTGAGCGGGAAACGTGGCGGCTGCGCTCCGGGCGCGTCAATGCGACGACCCGCGACGGCGACGATCATCAGCTGGCTTCCTCATACTCGAAGCTGCGCTTCACCCTTCCGCATCGAGAGCGAACCGCGTGTGAGATACATCGCGGGCGCATCCGACCCATCTCACCCATATTACCCATGTTACTAATGCAAACGCCGCCAGCGACGTTGCGTCACGCTGGCGGCGTTTTGAGGGGGACGAGTGGTGGGCGATACAGAACTCGAATCTGTGACCTCCACGATGTCAACGTGGCGCTCTAACCAACTGAGCTAATCGCCCTCGTAACGCGAAGTCTAGCACAAGGTCCCAGAGGTGTCAACCCAGACAAGGCCCTATGTTATACTGGCGGCAAGCCATCTCCC
>DASQSS010000163.1:0-11004 GCA_035642255.1 Ktedonobacterales bacterium
GCGAGCGCCGCCTCACTCTGGGCGTAGATGTCGCCGCCCACTGGCTCCAGAATAACGTCCGCGCCCTTGCCTTCGGTTAGCGCCCGCACGCGCTCGGTCAGCTGCTCGGTGCGGTAATTGATGAACTCGTCGGCGCCGAGCGAGCGCGCTAGCTCGCCTTTGTCATCTGTGCCAGCCGCAGCGAGAATCTTGCCCGCGCCAAGCAGACGCGCCACCTGAATCGCCAGCACGCCTACGCCCCCGCCCGCCGCGTTGATTAGCACGGTCTCGCCCTGCGCCAGACGTCCGGATGTCTTGAGCAGGTGGTAGGCGGTCACACCCTGCACCGGCAGCGCCACCAGCTCGGCGTCGGACGGTCCGGCGGGCGCGGGCGCGAGCATGCGCGCGGGCGCCGCGACGTACTCTGCGTAGCCGCCACTTGAGTTCATGCCAACAACCCGTGCGCCTACCCGCAGCCAGTCATGCTCCGGCGTGTCTGGGCCAAGGGCCATGATGGTTCCGGCAAATTCCACTCCGGGGATATATGGGAATGGAGTCGCCTCCAGATAGCGATTGTAGCGCCGTGCGATGTCAGCGTAATTGACGCCCGCTGCGCCTACCTTCACCAGAACCTCGCCCTTGCCAGGCTGGGGAACGGCGACCTGCTCCAGTGTGATGACCTCTGGCCCGCCCGCGGCTCGATACTGGATCGCGCGCATGGTTGATGGCGTTGACGGCGATGTCGAAGACATGTCTCGCTCCTTCTGCTCATTCGCGTGCGCGCTCAGACGGGCGCGCGGCTGCCGTCCATAGCATACCGCAGCGGACACGACACGTAGATGGGTTAGCGTGGGAGCGTGAGCGCGCCAATCGCCATCAGCTGCGCCAGCTCATCCAGCGCCACCAGCAGGGCAGGCGTCATGGGCAGCGTGGCGCGCGCGGCGAGTAGCGCATCCCAGCTGAGGAACTCTCCGCCTGCCGTCTCGACAGGATCGAAGTGAAATGGCCCGTCACTCTGCGCAATGAAGAGGGCTGTCATCTCCGTTTCGATGTCCGAGCGCACGAGCGCTGTGCCCAGCAGGGTGAGCGGCGCCGTGACGCCGAGCTCCTCCGCCAGCTCGCGCTGGGCGGTAGTGGTGTAATCATCTCCAGCGATGACATGGCCAGACGCCGATGCGCAGTAGTAGCCAGGGAAGAGATCTTTGCGCGCCGAGCGGCGCTGGAGCAGGACGCGTCCGGCGCTGTCGAATACCATCACCTGCACGCTGCGGTGGATCAGCGTCCGATCGCGATGCGCGTCGCCCCGGCGCACCTGGCCAATGACGTGATCCTGCTCGTCGACCTGATCAAAGAGCTCATCGGGGTTATCGGTCGTGGGCAGCGCTCGGTCCGCTGGAGATGGCGGTATCGTCACGCGGTCTCCTCCGTCTCCTCGTCGTTCACGATGTCCTCAGCGTCGTCGGTTTCGTCAGCCGCGAGGGCGTCACCGTCGAGCACATAGCGTTCGATGGCCAGGGCAACGCCGTCCACATCGTTCGCGGCGGTTACGGTGTCGGCTGCTTGCTGAATCTCGGGCGCCGCGTTGCCCATCGCCACGCCCAGACCCGCCGCACGCAACATCGAGACGTCGTTGACGCCATCGCCTATCGCCAGCGTCTCCGCCATTGAAACGCCTAGCCACCGCGCAAGCCAGCGCAAGCCAGCGCCTTTCGAGGAATCAGGCGAGAAGACGGTCAGCTCCGACAGCCCATAATTGCCTAGCGGCAAGATTTGCCGTCCCACGGGCATGTCGCCCAGCGCGTCGAGCGCGCCGCGCAACCGCTTGATCGGCCCGAACGACACCAACCGCAGCGTCTCGTGCGACTCCGCCGCAATGCTGTCGAGCGGGGCGTAGGTCGCCTGCCCGCTGAAGCTCTCCAGATACGGCCCCATCCACTTCGGGTGCGGCGGATCCTCGCTGGCGATCAGCCGCTCACCCTGGGGAGTGGTGTGCTGCGCGACGACCTGCGGCTCCCAGCGCGCGAGCGTTTCAGCCGCGCGCTGCGCGAGACTGGCGCCGAGCGCGCGCTGCAGCTGTGTCGCGCCATCTGGGAATCTCCGCACGAGGGCGCCATCGTAGAGGATCAGCGGGCCTGAGAGATCAAGCTGGCGCGCGATTGGGACCACGCCCGTCCAGCGGCGCGCGGTCGCGATGGTGACGACGACACCACGCGCCCGCGCTTCACGGATGGCTCGCTCCACGCGCGCCGAGAGTGAGCCATCGGGGGCGAGCAGCGTCCCGTCTAGATCGAGCGCAACCAGTCGTATCGCTGTCACCTTCCACGTTCTCCTTCCGCCGCCTCTCTCGCCGCTTCTCTCGCCTCGCCTGACGCCTCGCCTGACGCCTCTCTGAGGGCGTCGCCCAGGACGTTCGTAGAGCCAGCGTTCCATCGACGCGCCGCCAGCGAGTAGAGCGCCGGATAGAGCAGCGCGCCGAGCGCCAGCAGCGCTGTCGCGACGTACAGCGTGGCGTCAGCCCGACCTCGCCAGAGCGTAAACACGTCGGGCGCGGGCGCGCCTGTAAGGCGCAGGCTCGATTCCATGCCAGAGACGAACAGCTCGATGACGCCGCTGACGACAAACCAGAGGCCCGCGCAGATCGGCACAGCCGCCCGCCACTGCCCCCGCCGCTCACTAGATAGCGTGTGCCAGGCCAACCACGCGCCAACAACGATCTGCCCCGCGCCAAAGATCAGTGAGAGAATGAGATTGGGCGGAAGTGAGCCAGTCATATGCGTGAATACTCTCTTTGCGCGAAGAAGACGCTAACGCTTTCATCTTGAGACGCCGCGCTGGCGTTGTCAACCTGAGGATGCGCGCCCCAGCCCCAGCCCCTCTCCCAGAGGGCGAAGGGAGAGAGAAAGATGTCGGGCGCGGCGGAGAAACAGGCTACAGGCTAGAGGAACACGTAGACCAGTGCGGTCAGGAGGGGGATGGCGCCGAGCAGCGCCCAGTCCAGCGGGCGCATTCGTCCCTCGTGGAGCGGGGTCGCCTCGCCTGTGACGCCATATCCGCGCGCCTCCAGCGCCGTCGCCAGCCCACCCGCGCGGCGCAGCGCGCCCTCCGTCAGCGGCACGACCAGCGTGACCACGCCGCGCACCCGCGCTGAGACGGAGCCAGTCGTAAAGTCTGCTCCGCGTGAGACCTGCGCCTTGATGAGTTGATTCGTCTCTTGCACCAGTGTTGGCACGAACCGCAGTGAGAGCAATGTCATCAAGCCGAACTCATCGGCGGGTAGCCCCATCCGTCGGAAAGGCCGCAGCAGCAGCACAATCGCCTCGGCGAGCGCTACCGGAGTCGTGCTGAGCGAGAGCGCCAGCGTACCCAGATAGAGCAGCAGAAAGATGCAGGTGGTCGAGACGGTAAACCACAGCCCGTCATACGTCACCACGACCTCGATGGGAATCTGGACGCCCGCCAGCGAGAAGGTCAGCGGGCCGAATGTACGCCAGGTTGGCCCCGTCGTCCAGATCAGAATGAACGGTGCGCTCAATGCCATCAGCAGAAACAGTAGTCGCATCCGTCGCCAGATGTAGCCCGGATTCGCGCCGCTGAGCAGCAGTGTCAGGATGAGCAGTGCGAAGGCCAGTCCATACACTCCATAATGAAACTGCTTGTGATTGGCGATGAAGAACGAGACCGCTAGCCAGCAGAGCAGCAGCAGCTTCGTCCGCGCCCGTAGACGGTGGATCACTGACTCACGCGGGATGTATGACCCAACGGGCAAATTATCCAGCATGGTAGCCTCCCTGCGTCCCGCACTGGTCTGAGGCCGCTGTGGAACGGGTGTCGCGCCGCGACGAGCGGGTGAGCGCGTCGGCCAGCGCCTCAGCGGTCAGGCTGGTTGGCTCAGCGCGCAACAATCCCTGCGCGCGCGCCAGCGTCGCCACCTGCGCCAGCGGCGGCGCCAGCAGCCCAGCAGCCTCGATCGCCTCTGTCTGGCGGAAGACGGCCTCCGTGGGGCCGCTGAGCGCCGCTTCGCCATCGCGCAGCGCCAGCGCTGTCTCGGCCAACGCAGCCACTTCGCTCATGTCATGTGAGATGACGATCAGTGTCAGCCTTTCGCGGGCGCGCAGCTCGCGCAGTGTCGCGTAGATTTCCTCACGCGCCTCCGCATCGAGTCCGGCGCTCGGCTCATCGAGCACGACGATGCGCGGACGCATCGCCAGCACACCCGCCAGCGCCACCCGTCGCCGCTGCCCACCCGAGAGCGCGAAGGGCGATCGCGCCATGAACGCGTCATCATCGGGCAGCGCCACCGCTCGCAGCGCCCAGCGTGTGCGCTCCGCGATTTCCTGGCGTTTCAGCTTCAGGCGGCTCGGCCCGTACGCGACATCTTCGCCGATGGTCGGCGCGAAGAGCTGGCCCTCAGGAAACTGGAACAGCAGACCCACGCGACGGCGCAGCTCACGCAAGTCACGCCCACTCAGACCGCGTGGTGTGAGTTCCAGGTCATCCACGACCACACGCCCGCCTGTCGGCGTCAGCAGACCGTTGAGGCATTGGGCGAGCGTTGATTTGCCTGACCCCGTGACGCCGACGATCGCCGCGCATGACCCATCGTCGACACGCAGGCTCACATCGCGCAGCGCCACGCGCTCCAGGGGCGTGCCCGCGTGATAGATGAGAGAGAGATGATCGACCAGAATCGTCATGACGATCGCTCCAGCGCAGCGACCAGCGCTTCTGGTGTCAGCGCGTCGCCTGGCATGATGACGCCGCGCGCCCGCAGAAGCTCGGCCAGTCGCGCGGTATCCGGAATCACCAGCCGAAGCGCCCGCAGCCGATCGAGGTCTGCGAACGCCTGCGCGGGCGGCGCGTCAAGCGCGATGCGACCGCCATCCAGCGCGATGACACGATGCGCCTGCGCCGCCTCTTCGAGCAGATGGGTGACGTGAATCACGGTCAGCCCGCGCTCGCGGTTGAGCTGGCGCAGTAGCGCCGAAATCTCGACTCGCGAGCGCGGATCGAGCATCGCGGTTGGTTCGTCCGCGATCAGGACGGATGGTTCCAGCGCCAGCACGCCCGCGATCGCCAGCCGCTGGCGCTGTCCGCCCGATAGCTCATTTGGCGCGCGCCCATAGGCATGCGCCAGGCCAACCGCCGTTAGCGCCGCGCGTGTCCGCTGGTGGATCAGCTCGCGCGGGAAACCGCGCGCCGCCAGGCCCCAGCCGACATCATCCTCTACCACGGTCGCCACGATCTGATTGTCTGGATCAGAGAAGATCATGCCGATCAGCTGACGCACGCGCGGGCGGTTGACAGGCGGCGCAGTGTCCAGCCCGGCGACTGTCACGCGTCCCTGGGAAGGAGGCGTCAGGCCGCCGATGATGCGCGCGAGGGTGGATTTGCCGCTGCCATTATGGCCGAGCAGCGCGATGTACTGACCCTGGGCGATGGAGAGCGTGATGTCGCTCAGCGCCGCGGTTTGCGTCTCAGGATAGTGATAGGTCAGCCGCTCGATGGCGATGTCAGCGCGCTCGGCCTGTTCCTGTGGCGCGGAGTGTGGGCGGATCATCGCTCACCCACCTCCCTGCCGCGTCCAGCAGCCTCCACCATCGGCGCAGCGCCCGACTCGCCGCGCGCGATGTCGGATGAAGATGGCCGCTCAGGCTGGTGGGGTGGCGTCGTCGGCGTCGAATCGCCACCGATTATGGTTAGCTCGCGGCGCAGACGGCGTTGGCGACGGCCTCTTCCGATCGCTCGCGCCAGCCAGACTGGTCCCCACAACGGCGATGTCACCACACGCCAGAGCATACGAGTGAGCCAGAAAAGCGGACTGAGCGCGAGGCCGATGAAGCGCGTGACGCGCCACACCCATGGCGGCGGGAATGGCAGCACGTCGTGCCCTAGCGCAAACGCGGTTGTCGAGGCCACGCTGTAGTACAGCACGACGACGGGCGCCGCCAGCGCTATGACATACAGATAGAACATGGGGATCCAGTAGCTGAGGGTGAAGTGCGCGAAATTCGCGAAGAACGGACGCACGCCCAGCCAGGACTGCTGAAGCCCAAGGAGCTGCGCTGAGGCGCCAATCAGCCAGTCAATGCCGACGAGCATGTTGCGCAGTTCAAGATAGAGGTCATGCAGCGGCAAGCCAAGCGCGAAGACCGCGCCAAACGCCGCCACATAAGCTACGGTCGCGTTGATGAACAGCCCCAGCGTGATCGCGAGCAGCGGCGGCCAGCGACGCGCCATCGCCCAGCCCATCGCCATGCCGACGACGGCCTCTAGCGTCAGACGCCAGCCGTAATGCGGGCCAACCAGCACGGTCATCAGGAAGCCCGCGACGCATGCGGCGAAAAGCGTGATGCGGGGGCCGCGCCGCAGATAGAGGATGACGAACGGCGTTGGGATCAGCGGCATGAACGCCATGCCGAGAATCGGCACATAGATCCATGCGAGGTCGAAGACAATGCTGACATCCGCAAGCAGCCCAGCCTCAGCCATGCTGATCGCGCTTGCCCAGGGCGTGCGCGAGGTCGGCGCCTGCGTCGGCGCCGCTGGAGTCGCTGGGGACCCTGTCATCTCATCCATGTTGGCTGCTGGCTCATCCACGGCTATTCACTTTCGCGCGTGAGAATGATCGCGTGGGCGCCCACATGCGGCGCTACCCGAGGCGCTACTCGATTCGTACGGCCAGCATAGCACGTAGACCGCGAACCAGCCTATCCATCATAGTACCGTGCGGGGGAACAGGAAGGAGCGAGACGCCATCATCAGGGCGCCACCATACGCCTTCTGTATGGTGGTGAGTGTGGTTGATGGCGTCAGTGTTTCCCTCTCAGTTGGGTCGAGACGAGGCCAGGGGCGCGGTCAGCCATCTGCCGCTATGCTCCGATCATCGCCTCCGCCGACGCGCCGAGCGCCTCGACATCGCGCTTGTAGAAGCGGCTGCCCCAGATGCCGACGACGCCCGCGGCCACCAACGCCAGCGGACACGTCACCAGCAGCGCCAGGCCGATCTGCTCACCACCCAGCGCCGAGCTGAAGGCGTCGGCGATGGCGCCAACCGCCGCCGTGGCGTAGATGTCGCCCAGCACATGCGCCAGGGTCAGCTCCAGTCCGCCCCCTGCCGCACGCAGGTTTGGCGGCAGCACATCTTGCAAGGCGGCGCTAGTGGGGCCATTGTAGACGTTCAGGAAGAACGAGGCGCACAGGCCACCAACCGCGAAGATGACGACGCCGATCGTCACCTGCGTTGACGGCGCGAGCGCTGTGTACGCGGGCAGCGCGTGAAGCACATAGGGCGCGCCGAGCGTCACCAGAACGAACGGAGCCGCCAGCAGGAAGCCCAGGCCACCGACGCGCACACGAGCGCCGAGATGCTTGCGGCGCATTCGATTCGCCCATGCGCCACCATAGATGCCGCCGACGATGCCACCCAGCACGAGCAGCGCGCCCGCCAGGATCGAGCCAGTGGACTTGCCGAGCGCGGCAGCCCCGTACTGCGACTCAGCGCCATAGGCGTAGCTGAGGTAGATGACGAGCCAGTACGAGATGGCGGCAAGCGGAAAGAAGCCCAGCGCGTGCTGGAAGAGGATGACGCGGAAGGTCGGGATCTTCCAACAGCGACGTATAGTCGCGCCAATGCCCATGTTCTCCATCTCGACCGGCTCCGGATCGCCCTCGGAGGTCAGGCGGCGGCGCAGACCAAACATCAGCGCGGCGAGAATCAGGCCAGGCACAGCGCTGATGTAGAACGCGAGCCGCCACTTGTCGGGGTAATCGAAGAAGCCGCCGAAGAGGAAGCCAATGCCCGCGCCGAAGAGCGCGCTCGATCCCCACCACGCCAGGATGGACGCGCGGCGCTTGGTGGGAAACCAGGCGGCCAGCAGCGGCGTGCCGGAGGGGTAGTAGCTGCCCTCGCCGACGCCGACGACCGAGCGCGCCAGCAGCATCGAGTTGAAGTCAAACGATCGCCCGGTCAGCAGTGTGGCGACGCTCCACAGCGCCACTCCTGAGGCCACGACCACCTTGCGGCTGACACGCTCGGCGAGATAGCCCAGCGGAAACGCGACGATCGAATATACGATCAGGAACGCGCTGCCAAAGATGCCAAACTGAAAGTCGGAGAAACCAAATTGCGCCTTGAGCGTATCCGAAACCGCGGTGAAGATGAACCGGTCGGCGTAGTTGAAGAAGTTGATGCCGCACATCAGCCAGAACACATACCAGGCGTAGACGCCCACGCGGGGGCTTGTCGCCGCCTGTGTCGGGACCGGGGCGGAAGATGATACTTCGCTCACATATGGCTCCTCGTAGAACGGGCGGTTGACGCTTCACGGACGCATAGCAAGGGGGCAGCGGGACAGACAGTCGCGGCGCCCTCGGCATCATAGCATGCCCCCCGGTTTGGCTCAACGGTAGGTCTGCCGACGTGAAATGTGCGATAGGTCGCAAATCGGCGAACGACGCAGCTTCTGGGCTGGATTGATATACATATTCGCTTGTATTCGGTCATGCGGGCCACGTCCTACCCCTGATGGAAGCTTATCGCGGCTAGCGCGACAAGCGAGCTTTCCTATGGATGGCGTGCCGCCGACAGGCGCAACGTCAGCAAAAGAGAGTATTTGAACATCTTTACTCTCCTGTTACGTCATGCTATAGTTTGTATAGTATCTGTTTCACTACACGCTACCCGCCGTCCGACTACGACGGGTGAGGAGCGAAGAGCTATGACACAGCGTTCGGTCGCTATTGATGACACCGCAACCACGACAGTTCAAGAACGGGTCGTATGCCCGGTCGCGCGCACCGCGGAGATCATCAGCGGCAAGTGGACATTGCTCATTATCCGCGATCTAACCACTGGCACAAAGCGGTTCAGCGAGCTTGAGCGCTCCCTGGAGGGCATCAGCCCGAAGACACTCTCGGAGCGGCTGGTCGCTCTGGAGCGTGAGGGCGTGCTCAGTCGCCGCACGTATGCTGAGGTGCCACCCCGCGTGGAATACTCCCTCACCGAGAAGGGTCAGGCGCTGGCTGGCGTCATCGAAGAGATGCGCCACTATGGCCGGGAGTGGCTCGGCTGCGGCGTCGATGAGAGCCACAGCTAAGCTTAGAGCTGAGCTAGAGCTACGGCAACTATTGCGCGGCTCCGTCGCGCCCGCGCGCCTGGTCAGCCGCGCTCGATGAGCGCCACCGCATAGCACGCGATTCCTTCGCCGCGCCCCGTAAAGCCCATCGCGTCAGTCGTCTTTGATTTGACACTGACGCGATCAAGCGATACGTCCAGCATGCCCGCGATGGAGGCGCGCATCGCGGCGACATGCGGCGAGAGGCGTGGACGCTCGGCTACGATCGTGATGTCCACGTTGACCACACGCCAGCCATCACGCGCCAGCCCCTCCATCGTCGCGGTGACAAAGGTGGAGCTTGCCGCGCCACGCCAGCGGTCGTCACTCGATGGAAAGTAGGCGCCGATATCGCCGAGCGCGGCGGCTCCCAGCAGCGCATCCACCAGCGCGTGCAGCGCGACATCCGCGTCAGAATGCCCGGCCAGCCCGCGCTCGTGCGCAATGTCGAGGCCCGCCAGCATCAGCCGTCTGCCCGCCTCCACTGATGCGAACTTGTGGGCGTCATAGCCCATGCCCACGCGGGTCTCGCGCTCCACGATTGACCTCTCTCAACGTCTTGTCTCTCGTTCAACGTCGCTCTCGCGCGCCTCGGACCCCACCGCCGGACTCACTGGCCGATGCGCAGATACGCCGACATGATAGCCTTCGACACCGGCGCCGCAAACGTGTCGCCGAATCCAGAGAACTCCACCAGGGTCGCCACAGCGACCTGAGGCGTCACGGGCGGCCCAGAGAGCTTCTGCGCGGGCGCATAGCAGACGAACCAGGCATGTGGATCTGGCCGGCCAGACTCAGCCGTGCCCGTCTTGCCCGCGACTGTCACAGGGTAGCCCGCAAAGTCGCCTACGCTTGTGCCGCCGGGCGAATAGATCGGCCCGAGCATCGCAAACTGCACTACCTGCAGATTCTCTGCCGAGAGTGGCGCGACACCTACCTGCTCGGGCGCGATTGGTTTCGTCGTCACGCCGTTCACATCCACCACTTTTGTGACGAGGCGTGGGCGCATCCGTTTGCCGTTGTTGGCGATCGTGGCAGTCATCTGCGCGATCTGCGCGGGTGTCGCCTCGAAGAATCCCTGGCCGATGCCCAGGTTCGCCGCGTCAGTCGCCGTCCATGTCGCGTTCTTGTTGGCTTTTAGCCACGCCGGGTCGGGCACGAGGCCAGGATTGTCTTCATCCGATGGCAGCCCGATCATGCCAGTTGGCAAGCCGAGGCCGAATCCTCTCGCGACCGTAGGCAGGATGTTGGGATCTTGCTGGTTGAGCATCACGGCGCTCTTCCAGAAGACGATATCGCATGATGGGCCAATCGCGTCAGGCGCCGTCAGGTTGCCGTGGCCAGTTGGCTTATCGTCGTGCAAGATGGTGGTCGTGCCTGGAATCTGATATGTGCCCGTGCAACTGAAGACATAGGTTGAGCTAATGCCATGCTCCAGGTCCGCGGAAAGCGTGACGAGCTTGAAGATGGAGCCGGTGGGGTCAGCCGCCATCGTCGCGCGGTTGAGGTAGGGGCTGTCGAGCGCGTTGAATCGCGCCTGCTCGTTGGCGGTGAAGCCCAGCGAAAAGTCGTTTGGGTCGTAGGTTGGATACGATGCCATCGCCAGCACATCACCCGTTCCAGGCGCCAGCGCCACAGCGCCGCCCGCGTGTCCCTGTTGACTCGCCAGCTTGGACATCGCGGTCTGCTGTGTGGCGACGTCGATCGCGGTATAGATGTTCTCGCCGCTCTGCGCGGCGCGCTGGGCAATGTTCGTGACGACCGGGCCATCAGAGCCGTCGGCGTTGCGCGACCGTATGTCGAGTCGCCCACCTTTGGTGGGGCGCAGGTAGCTCTCGCCCCACTGCTCCACACCCGCGCGCCCGATGACATCGCCGCTCTGATAGTAGTGGCTTGTGTCGCCGCTGATCTC
>DASQSS010000164.1:0-16271 GCA_035642255.1 Ktedonobacterales bacterium
AGATGAACGTCAGCATCCGCATGACCACGGGCCCGGCCATCGAGCATGCGGGCGACCTCGCCTCGATTCTCACCGGACTCGAAGAGCGTGATGTGTTGTTCATTGACGAGATTCATCGCCTGAGTCGTCCAGTGGAGGAGCGGCTCTACTCCGCGATGGAGGACTTCGCGCTCGACCTCATCATCGGCAAGGGACCGTCGGCGCGCAGTGTGCGCCTGCCGCTGAATCCGTTCACCGTCGTTGGCGCTACGACCCGCGTTGGCGCGCTGACCGCTCCGCTGCGTGATCGCTTCGGCGCGATCTATCGGCTAGAGTTTTATGACGACGCCGCGCTCCAGCAGATCATCCGCCGCTCGGCAGGCATCCTCAAGGTGCAGATGGATGACGCGGGCTGCGCCGAGATCGCGCGGCGCGCGCGCGGCACACCTCGTATCGCCAACCGGCTGCTCAAGCGGGTGCGCGACTATGCCCAGGTGCGCGCTGACGGCGTCATCACCCTCGAGGTCGCGGAGGCGGCGCTGCGGGCGCTCGACGTGGATGAACGCGGACTGGACCCCTCCGACCGCAACATCCTGCGCACGATCATCGAGAAGTTCGACGGCGGCCCGGTTGGCATTGAGACGCTGGCGGCCAGCACCAGCGAAGAGACTGAGACGATCGAGGATGTCTACGAGCCGTACCTGCTACAACTTGGTTTCCTGGCGCGCACCCCGCGCGGGCGCATCGCCACGCGCCTGGCCTATCAGCACCTCAGCATCCCCTACCGCGACGATCCCAGCCTGCGCACGCTCTGGAGTGACCCTGACGCCGAAGTCGAATAGGCCACCGGCGCATCCCATCGCGGATGGCGCTTCTGTCCTGGGCGCAGTCGCGCATCTGGCGCGCTAGGGCTGCTCGCTCACGCTGCCCGCGACCTGGAGCGCCGCCTGGGTCATCAGTTTCTTGGCGGCGCGCAGCTCAGCGGAGTGGAAGCCGGGCCGCCACTCATGAAACAGCTCATCGGAGATAGCGAGCAGTAGAGCCAGGCGCACGCCACGGAACTGCGCCAGTGCGAAGAGCGCCGACGCCTCCATCTCGACGGCGAGCGCGCCCGCTGCGCCGTAGGCCGCCACCTTCGAACGCATCTCTCGATAGGGCGCGTCAGTCGTCCAGACAGGACCGAATGTCACGACGCTTCCCTGGGCCACGATCGACTCCGCGAGGGCCTGCGCCAGCGTCGCGTCGGGCGCTAGCTCCGCGCCCGCCGGGACATAATGGAACGACGTGCCTTCCTCGCGAATGGCGCCCGTTGGCACGACGAAGGAACCAATAGGCAGAGCGGGCTGAAGGCTGCCACCCGTGCCGACGATCAGAATGTCACGGGCGCCGAGCGCGATCAACTCTTCGAGCACGGTCACCGCCGCTGGCGCGCCAATCCCCAGCTTGCGCAGGGCCACAGGGCGCTCGCCGATCGCGCCCTGCATCACGGCAATCACCTCTGGCGGAGTCTGCGGAGCTTGCCCGGCGCTTGTCGCCGCGATGAGGTCGCGATAGACAGACGCATCGAAGGTGGCGATCAGCGTGCTGGGCAGGCGGGCATCGTCGAGGGTGCGCCCGCGCAGCGCGAGCGCGTGCTCGATGGAAGCGCGCGGCGTGAAGTGTTCTACATCCGCGTCGTCTCCTGCTCCCTCGGACACGGGCGCGTCCTCCGACACGCCCAGCTCAGCGAGCAGGCGGGCGCCTTCCGCGTCGAGCGCGCCAATGTCCGCGGATGCGGCGGATGCGGCGGATGTGGGCTGCGCGACAGAGCGATCATGGTTAGATGCGGTCATGCGGTTGTGTCCTCGGCAAAGGTGGGGAGCGCGTCGTGCGGGCGCTGGCGAACATCGTCTGTTCGCCAGTATACAGGCGAGCGCCGGAGCCGTAAAGCGTCTTCGACAGCTAGCCCATTTTGCCATGGATGACGGACAATGCTTCCCGGTTCATGTTATAGTAGCGCCATCAACTCTTGCCTGATTCTGTTGTATCGCGGGCGTCATCCGATTGTGGAGCCGCGCTGTCGCGTCTATCATCTACTGTGTCATGTGTGTCATGTTGGTGGGGGATATACTGAGCATGCGATTCAATCAAACACTGCCTGGCATTATCTACGCCCACGCGCTCGAGAGCGACGCGCAGGCGCCAGGGCCATCCTTGCGCAGCCGTGGACAGGCGTTAGTCGAATATGCGCTCATCATTGTGTTAGTGGCGATTGTTGTCGCATTTGCGCTGAGCCTGCTCGCGCCGACCATCAACAGCATCTTCCGCTCGCTCCCCCCCGCGCTGTAGACGCCAGCCGCGCTTCGATCACATGGCCATCTGAGCGTGCGCCATCCCAGTGTTCAATGCGCGTGGGGCGCAATGCGCATGTCCATTTCTATCCATTTCTTCTGTTCATTTCCGGTTTCCGACCAATGGATGAGAATGCCTCGACAGCGCAGCTTCCCTGCACGTTCGCCCTCAGTGGCCAAAGCCTCGCGCGCCATTTCACAGCGGCGCGGAGATAGGCCGGAATACAAGCTGATTGCGGGCTTGCGGGGCCGATGTTATAATGCGATGGTGGCTTTTTGAGCCTCCGACGTTTGCCCTCATCGCAGGCGCGCGTCGCTGCCGCGCGGTTCCTTGCCCCACACGGGCGGAGCCGCGCTCAAACATCCTGCCCCATCCGGCTCTGCGCCCAATGCGGACGCGCACAGCAGTGGATGGGAGCATACCCACAGGAGGACTCCGCATGGCGCGGGACTATGAGTTGGGGATTGTGATCAATCCCGAGGTCGGTGATGAGCAGGCGCGCGCGCTCGTCGAGCGTGTGACGCAGATCATCGCCAACAATGGTGGCCAGGTAGTGCGTGTCAACGCCTGGGGTCGCCGCCGACTGGCGTATCCCATCCAGCGTTTTCGCGACGGCCTGTATTTCTTCTTCGATCTGGTCCTGGACCCTTCCACCATCGCCGAGATCGAGCGCAACATCCGGGTGAATGAAGACATCATTCGCCATCTGATGAAGCTGCGCGACTCGCGCGTGGTCGCGCAGCAGCGTCAGCGCGATATCGAGCTCGACGCCCAGCGCGAGGCCGAGGCAAAGGCCCAGGCGGAGGCCGAAGCTGCCCGTGCGGCGGCTGCGGCGAATCAGCCAGCCGCTGAAGAGGGAACGACCGAGGCCGAGGCCCCCGCCCCGACCGAGGAGCCAGTCACTACTGCCGAGCCCACGCCGAGCAGCGACGAGCCAGAGGCCGCGCCAACAGAACAGGTGGAGGCGTAACCAGCGACACACGCGACTGGCGCAGCGAGCGCATCTCTGACGCGCGTGTCACAGGAGAGTGGAGTCACACATATGAACAAGATCATGCTCATCGGCAACCTGGGTAAGGACCCAGAACTGAACTACACTCCAAGCGGCACGGCGATCACGAAGTTTACTATGGCCGTAAATCGTCGTATGCGCGACCGCGAAAGCGGTGAGAAGCGAGACGAGACGACCTGGTTCAACATCGTCGCGTGGAATCAGCTTGCTGAGACATGCAACCAGTATCTGCACAAGGGCTCGAAGGTCTACATCGAAGGTCGCATGACCTCGCGCAAGTTCACCGACAAAGACGGCAACGAGCGCACGGCATGGGAAGTGACGGCCAACGAGATGGAGATGCTCGACCCGAAGGGGCAGAGCCAGGGATCATCGTCGGGCAGCGGCTATGATGACATGACCGCTGATGAGGTTCCGTTCTAGGTATCCCTGGCTGAGCAAGTCAAAACACAACCCGCGCTCCGACGCGACGTCGTCGCGTCCTGGAGCGCGCTTTCAGGCGAAGCGCCTGATCATCATCAGGTGATCAATGACGTGCCGACGCAACGCGAACCTCTCCGCGCAGGTCGGCAATCCCACACGTACAGGAGTTTCTTCCTATGCAGCAGAGGCGAGAATTCAATTCGCAGGGCGCAGGCCCAGCGCAAGGTGGCCAGGGTGGTCCTGGCGCCGGTGGTCCCGGGGCCGGTGGACCAGAGCGGCGCGGCGGTGGCCGTGGCCGCGACTTCCGCTCACGTCGCAAGGTTTGCGCATTTTGCGTTGATCATGTGCGTGAGATTGACTATAAAGATGTCTCACGCCTGCGTCGCTATCTTTCCGACCGTGGTAAAATCGAGCCAAGGCGAAAGACGGGTACCTGCGCCAAGCATCAGCGCCGCTTGAGTGTCGCGCTCAAGAACGCGCGCCATATGGCGCTCATGCCCTACACGGCGGCTCATATCCGCGGCGCCTGAGTCCGGCGGTAGAAGCGCCTATGCGCAAACGACGACGAGTCGTTCGCCGGTGAATAGCCCAGCCGGGCTACTCGCTCACGAACGACTCGCCTCGTTGTATGTTCCACCCCCAGGGAGAGCTGATCGCGCTTATGAGTACTCCAACGCAACGTCCCCCCGCCAAACAGCGCGACCGCTCAGCGGCGTCTGCGAAGGCGGCGAAGTCCACCAAAGCGACACCCGCGAAGTCGGCCAAGGCGACCAGAACGAACAGCGCCACCAACCGGATACGCGCCAAGCAAACCGCGCGTGTCTCTGGCCTGCGGGATGGCAAGCCGTTAATTTTTGGATGGGGCGGCAACCTGACCCGCGCCCAGAAGACACACTATCAGCATCTCGCCTTGTGGTCGTTCATCGGCGTCATCGGCGTCGCCATCATTGGCACGCTGGTGTTTGGCATGCTGAACGAGCTCGTCATCATCCCCAACAAGACCATCGTCACGGTCAACGGCACAAATATCACGCAGGACGCCTATCGCAAGGAGCTGGCGTATCAGGCGCAGACGCTCTGGAATAAGCTCCAGAACGAAATCGCCGCGAAGAACGCCATCGCCGCGAAGGTGCAAGCTGGTGACCCGGCGGCGACCTCGCAGGATACGCTGCTCTCCACCCAGCTCCAGGCCGACGAGGCGAACTACGCGCAGGCGCAGATCACCCAGGCCTCAGTGAGCGTGCTGGAGGACAACGCGCTCATTCTTCAGGGTGAGAAGACGTTCGAGCAACAGGACCATGCGCCATCGTCGACGTTCGAGCCAACCCAAAAACAAGTCAACGACGCGCTGACCGCCTTCAAGAAGGCTTTCCCGAATGGCGAGACCTACGCGCAGTTCCTGAGCGCGAATGGCCTCTCCAACGCGGATGTCATCAACAGCATCACCATGCAGGTGCGCCGCAGCAACATGCAGGTCTACCTGGCCAAGCAACTCGTCTCTCCCTCGCGGCAGGTGCATCTGCGCCGAATCGAGGCGGACACCGCGGCCAACGCCACCAAGATTCGCGCGGAGCTGGTCGCGGGCAAGCTGACCGACGCCGTCTGGAGTACTGTGGCGAAGAAGAGCTCGCTCGATACGAACAGCAAGGACACCGGCGGCGATATCGGCTGGACGCCACAGGGCACAGGTGATGGCGGCATCGAGTACTGGGCGTACAACGCCAACCGCAAGGTGGGTGACCTCAGCCCGGTCATCTTCGACGCGAGCGGCACGTATGATGTCGTGCAGGTGCTGGCGATTGATCCCTCGCGCACTGTCAACGCGGCGACACTGAAAGCCGCTCAGGACAACGCGCTGTCACACTGGCTCAACATGCAGCGCATCATCCCGGGCGCACATGTCACCACAGCCAATTCGACGATGCTAAACGACACGCGCAACCTGCCGAAGAAGCCAAGCTTGAGCGCTACCCTGCCAGCTGTCACGCCGACAGTCGGCACGGGCATCCCAGGCATGCCGTAAGTCAACCCGAGCGCGCGTGGTCGTAGCGACTGGCCGCGTGAATATGCGATGATATGAAGCAGTGTGTTCGCGAGGGCGAGCGCGCTGCTTCGTCGCATATCCAGCAAATCGTCATCGTCGGAGTTATCACCCCGAAGTCAAGGATTCATGAGCGCACCATCAGCTCTCCATGGCGCCGATCAGCGCGACGCCGCTCTGCTTGATACCATCTCACTCTACCTGCACATCCCGTTCTGCCATGCGAAGTGCCACTATTGCGACTTCAACTCTTACGCGGGCATGCTGGGACTGCGCGAGCAGTATGTGAGTGCGCTGTGCGACGAGATCGCGCTGGCCGGGCGACGCGCGCGTGACGCCCAGGGGCAGCCGCGCCGCTGCCGCACCATCTTCTTTGGCGGAGGCACACCCAGCCTGCTCACGCCCGCGCAGATCAGCCAGCTACTCGATTCCGCTCGCGCCGCCTTCACACTGGACGCCGACGCCGAAATCACCATGGAAGCCAATCCGGGCGCGCTAGAATATGAGCGACTCGACGAGGTGCGTGCGGCGGGCGTGAACCGCCTGAGCATGGGGGCGCAGAGCTTCGATCCCGCGCTGCTTCGCTGGATGGGGCGCATCCACTCACCTGAGGAGATCGAGACGGCGTTTCACGCAGCGCGCGCCGCTGGCTTCACCAACATCAACCTGGACTTTATCTTCGCGCTGCCGGGACAGTCACAGCAGACGTGGGAAGATACACTTGAACGGGCGTTGACGCTGCAGCCAGATCACCTCTCGCTCTACAACCTGATCGTCGAAGAGGGTACGCCATTATATGGCTGGGTGGCGCGGGGCAAAGTGCGCAATGAGGATAAGGATACCGCCGCTGACATGTACGAGTATGCGCGGCGGCGGCTCGGGGCCGCGGGCTATCAGCACTATGAGATCTCGAACTGGGCGCGGCCCGGCCACGCATGTGAGCACAATCTGACCTACTGGCGTAATCTCGCGTGGATCGGATTGGGCGCGGGGGGGAGTTCCTTCTATGCGGGCCATCGCTTCACCAATGCGCGCCCCATACGCGACTACATCGCTCGGGTGAAAGCATCGTTGAGACAACCCGAAGCCATGCCTGTTGCGTTGCCTGCTGGAGCGATTGTCGAGGACGAGACAATCTCGCGTGAGCTGGAGATGGCCGAATCTGCGATGCTGGCGCTGCGCCTTGCGGAAGGGCTCTCGCTCCAGACATTCAGCGAACGCTACGGCCAGGGGTTCTGGCCAACCTTCGAGCAGCGATTAAGTGACATTCAGTCGCTTGGGCTGCTCGAAGAGTCAGCGGGATGTGTACGTCTCACGGAGCGCGGGCGAATGGTAGGCAACGAGGTCTTCGCGCGATTGCTGCCCAACGACAACGCCGCTACTTCCGCTTGATCGGATGCTCGCCAATGCGTCCATTCTCATACAGCCAGCGTGCGAACTCGAGTTGCGCCGGGTCCATCATGAATTCGCTATGCTCAGCATGATCGACAAAGTCGCGCCGCAGCGTCATGAGCCGTTCAAGCTCGGCGGATGTAAACTTGTCGCCTAGCATGGCCGGGCGTATATTCTTCGACGACGTGTCTCGTAGCAGCATTGTTCGCCTCCCCTGGCGTGTGTGGTACCGTTGTGAGTAACAACGCGCGCATTCGCATCCCTACGTTTCTGCGCTTCCGTTGAACGGGTAAGTGCATGCGCTATGCCAAAACACACACTGGCGAGGCAAATGACGCAAATGACGCAAATGACGCGAAGATAGACATGCTGATCAGCAGGGAAGGGGAACGTGAGTATGGGGGCTGAGCGGGAAGATCGTGGGCTGTCGGATGCGGGGGCTGCGACCGGGACTGGCGCAACGCAAGCGAGCGCGCCCATCGCTCCAGTGGCGGGTCCACGGCAGCCGCTCGCCTGGCCTGAGCTACGCGTTGCCCTTACGCGTGGCGCCCCCCCTCCGCTCATTGTCGAGCAGATCTCGTACGCTGACATGAACGCGATCCCTGGCGTCACGCGACTCCAGGCGCAGCTGCTCGCGAATCGCGGCGTGCGCGGCCGTGACGCGGCGCTCGCCTTCCTGCGCACGGACTGGCGTGAGAGTCAGCCGCTACCCGGGCAGGGGGCTGCGATCGAACGGCTGCGGCTGGCGCTGGCGCAGCGCGAGCGCATCATCGTCTATGGCGACCACGACTGCGATGGCATGACGTCCTGCGCGACGCTGCTGCTCGCCTTGCGCGCGTTGGAAGCCAACGCGACTCCCTACATCCCAAAGCGCGAGGACGACGGACGTGGCCTCAACCCGCTGGCGGTACGCCAGCTCGCCAGCGACGGCGCGCAGCTCATCGTCACGACCGACGGTGGCAGCGCCAATGTTGAGGAGGTCGCGCTCGCTCGCTCACTCGGCGTGGATGTTATCATCACCGATCACCACCCGATTCACGGCGAGACACCGCGCGATTGCATCATCGTCAATCCACGGCTGGCCGAGCAACCCGGCCTGAACGGTGACCTGGCTGGCGCGGGGGTCGCATTTCGCCTGGCCCAGGCGCTGCTGCGAGTGGCCGCGCCAGACCGCGCCGAGAGCGTCAGCGAGGGACTGCTCGATCTCGTCGCCATTGGCACGATTGGCGACATCGTCCCCATGACCAGCGAGAACTGGGCGCTTGCACGCGCCGGGATGGAACGCATTCGGCAGACTCCGCGCCCTGGGTTGCGGGCGCTCCTGACGTTGGCGAACGTCAACATCAGCACGCTTGGCGAGCGCGACGTCACCTATATCATCGCGCCACGCCTGAACGCCGCCGCGCGCCTGGGCGAGCCGCAGGTGGCGATCGAGCTGCTGCTGGCGACCGACGACGCCGAGGCCAATCGGCTCGCGGCGCGGCTCGACGCGCTCAACCAGGAACGCCAGCGGATCACCGAAGACATCATGATTGACGCGCAACGCCAGGCGCAGGGACAGCTCGCGGCGAATGGCGCGTCCGGCTCCCTGGTGAGCGCGGTCGGCGAAGGCTGGCCGCTCGGCATGCTGGGGCTGGTGGCGAGCCGCCTGGCGGAGCAGTATCAACGCGCGGCGGTCGTCATCAGCAACGATGGCGGCGAGGCGCGCGGCTCAGCGCGTGGTCCGGATGGCATGAATCTGGGCGAGGCGCTGGCGGCGCGAGCGGAGGTCTTTCGCCGCTTCGGCGGACACGCCCGGGCAGCCGGATTTACGCTCGCCAGCGCCGATGTCGCGGATCTGCTCGATCATCTGCGCCAGCATCTCGGCGAGCAATGGATGGAGCGCGGGCAGAACGGCGCGGGCGGCGGAAGCGCCGAGCCTCTCCGCGTGGATTGCCGGCTCTCGCTGAATCTGCTGACGCCGCGCATTTATCGCGAGCAGCAGGCGCTGGCCCCATGGGGTCCGGGGTTCCCCGAGCCGGTGTATATCAGCCAGAGCGCCCGCATCCTCTCCTGCTGGCGTAGCGGAGCCGAGGGTCGCAACCTGCGCTTCAAGGCGCGCGACGCTAACGGCGAAGGCACGTTCTTCTGGGCGCGTCAGGGCGACCTCTGTGACAGTATCCGCGCGAACCTTTCGCGCCTGCCTATGCTCGACCTCATCTACACGCTCGACGCCTACTCGCGTCCTTCGGGCGATGTCGATCTGCTGCCACGCGTGCTCACCCTACATCTGCTCGACGGCGACTGACGCCACAGGCCGACTTCGGTGTAGCAAAGCGCGTAGGGCGTCTCTGTTGAGACAGTCCAGCGCGGCCCCAATCTCATTTTCGGTGGTGTTCCAGAGCAGCTTGAGCTCACGGTCGCCCTTGCGCCGGTCAAAGGTGACGAGGGCGACGGTCAGGCCCGTATCGTCGCTGCTAACAAGGACATCCAACTCGGCTCCGTCACCACCGATCGTGCAGGGGATGTAGCCGTAGTCCAGTGGATAGGTCATGTCGGCGTAGCGTGGGTGCGGGCTGCCGAGCGGGCGGTCAAGGACGATGCCACGCTCGCGCAGCAGCCGCTCCCACTTGTCCCACTCAATCGGCCCAGCCGTGTCGCCATCAACGCTGGCGGGCATGCGCTAATCCTCTAGCAGGCCGCGGCGCATGGCGTACTTCACAAGCTCCGCACGGCTGTGCAGGTTGAGCTTGTCCATGATGTGGGTGCGGTGAGTATCAACGGTCTTGGGGCTGATGAAGAGACGCTCGGCGATCTGGTTATTGGTGAGGCCCTCGGCGACCAGCTTCAGAATCTCGCGCTCGCGCTCGGTCAGAGCGCTGTAGCTGTCGCGCTCCTCGCCAGAGCGCACGCGCTGGAGGTAGTCGCCGACCATCATGCTCTGCGCCGAGGGTGACATATAGAAGCGTCCGGCGCAGACGATGCGAATCGCCGAGATCAGCTCAGCGCCCGCCGCTTCCTTGAGGATGTAGCCCGAGGCGCCAGCGCGCAAGACCTGGAAGAGGTACTCCTCGTTTTCATGCATTGTCAGGATGAGCACGCGAACCGAGTCGAGCGCCCGCTTGATCTGCCGTGTCGCTTCGATGCCATTCATCTCAGGCATCGTGATGTCCATCAACACGACATCCGGCTGGAGGCGTTGCGCTTCTATCAGCGCCTGCCGCCCGTCGCTCGCCTCGCCGACCACCTCGATATCGGGCTGCGCGTCAATCATCATGCGCAGCCCTGCCCGCAGGATGGTGTGATCATCCGCCAGCAGCACATGTATCTTCGGTGTTGTCGGGCGCTCCGCCCCATCGTGGGGCGCCGACGCGACGCCGCGAGTATCATCACTCATGACAGGTGGTTATCCTAGCTCCTCATGCACATCGTTCTGCTCGTCCAGCTCGTTCTGCGCGGCGAATATCTGTGGCGCCAGCGCGCCGCTCTGCGCAGCGTCATCGCCGTATGCGCGCGACAACGTGGTCGACGCAGCCACAGCGCGAGGATGCTCACGTAGCGGAATCGTCACCGTAATCAGGGCGCCCGCGCCTGGCTCCGACTCGATCTCGACCGAGCCATCGAGCAACGCCGCTCGCTCCTGCATGCCAGCCAACCCCAGGCCGCGGTCCTGCCAGTGCTTGCGCATCATGCCCGCGGCGTCGAATCCACGGCCATCGTCGCGAATCGTCGCGCGCAGCAGCAGACCATCATCTGTCAGCGTTACCCAGACATGTCGCGCCCGCGCATGCTTGGCCGTATTCGTCAGGGACTCCTGAATCATACGATATAACGCCGTTTCGACCTCAGGTGGCAAGCGCTCTTTCAGTCCACTGACCGTCAGGTCCGCCTGGATTCCACATTTCTGCTGATATTCTTTGACATACCAGCGCAACGCTGGCAGCAGCCCAAGATCATCGAGGGCGCTTGGCCTGAGATCGAGGCTCATGTTGCGCACCGCGCGGAGCGTCTCGTGAGCGAGCGCGCGAGTATCGCTGATGCGCTCGCGCCCAATCGGGTCAGTGACTGACTCTTCGAGCAGAGCCAGGCTGATGAGCAGCGAGGTCAGCGCCTGGCTCGTCTCGTCGTGCAGCTCGCGAGCGATGCGCTTGCGCTCCTCCTCCTGGGCGTGCAGGATGTGGCGGGCGCGCGACTTCGAGAGATCGTCAATCGCCTGCAGCATGCTGTTGAACGTGCTGGCGAGCTGGTCGGCGTCTGGGTCATGACCCGTCACGGGCGCTTTGAGCGTCAGATCGCCCGCCTGAGCCTGCTTCATCGTCTCACGCAGACGTGTCAGCGGTGTCAGCGCCAGCTTGAGCAGCGCGAAGTTGATGACCACACTGACGAGCAGTCCGCTGGCGATGAACGCGACGAGGATGGGCAGGCCTTCAGCGGAGTTGAGGCGCGTGGCGAGGTAGGTTCCCAGCGTGGCGCCCAGCAGGATCACCACACTATTCGCGAACAACACCTTATAGAGCAGCGGCAGCGCCAGCGCACGCCGGAGACGTGATGATAAGTAGGCGACGCTGCCCGAATAGCCACGCGCGCCAGCGGTCATATGCTCGCCCATTGCGCTGCCGCTCCTCTCGAGGCTCTTACTACCTATTGTATGCGCCCACATATGAGCCTGTCAAAGCGCTACCCGAGCACTATGGCCCCGTATCCCCCGCATGTCGCCCGTAAATCGCCCGCGCGCCAGACGTCCATCTGACAGGCGGCGTATAGCGCCACATCGAAGTAGCGTCACAGGGGATGAGGAGGCATTCATGCAGGGGATACGGCAAAGTGGCGGAGGACGGAGATGGCGCTTGCGCCTGTGCGCATCGCTGCTGCTGGCGATGGGGCTGGCAGGCTGCCAATCACAAACAGTGGCTACGAAGAAGACAGCGACGCCGATAACGCCGGACACGCGACTTGCGGGACATCTCGTCTATGTGACGGTCGGGCTGGAGCCAGGCTTATCCACGCCCGGCCTCGTCGAGGCGCTGAACGCGCAGACTGGCGCGGTGGTCTGGAAGGCAAAGACGTTTACCACTTCTGGCAAGCCAGCCGTCGCGGGGGGCGCGCTCTATGTTGCGGCGGACGACGGAACCGTGCGCGCCTTTGACGCATCCACTGGTCAGGCGCGTTGGACCTTCACCCGCACAGTCGGCGTAAGCTCACAGCTAGGTCTCGATGGCTATGTGGCGGTGAGTGGCGACACGGTCTACGTCACGAGCGACGCAGGCGCGGTCTATGCTCTCGACGCGGCGAACGGCAAGCAGCGCTGGCTCTATACGCTGCCGCCCCCGCAGACACATATCTACACCACGCCCGCGCTCGCCTTCGGGCTAGTGTACATCGCGAGCGCCGGGTTCAGCGGCGCGATCTACGCGCTCGATTCCGCGACGGGCAAGCCACGCTGGACGGCGACACAGGCGGGGGGATTCGATGGCCAGCCACTCGTGGTCGGCGACACACTCTATGTTGGCGCGAACAACCCCGACACCGTCCATGCCTACGACGCGAAGACTGGGGCGAATCGATGGTCCTATAACGCTGGCCCAGCGATCTCTACGCTACCTGCGGTGGGCAGCGACGCTGTCTACGTCGGCGGGCAAGACGCCGCGGTTTATGCGATTCGCCTGACGGACCACGCGCTCGCGTGGAAGTTTCAGACAGGCGGGAATGCGCCTACACCGTTGATCGCGACTGGAGCCGCGCCAACGCTGGGCGGGCAGACGCTCTACATCGGCAGCGAGGGCGGCGTCATCTACGCGCTCGACACTGCGTCAGGCAAGCCGCGCTGGCAGATCGCGGAGAACAGCCCGATCGACGCGCCTCCATACCTGCTCGATGATACCCTGTTCATAACCACTGAGGCCGGCGATGTCGTTTCGCTGCGCGCCAGCGACGGCGCGACCGTCTGGCGCAGCAAGGCTGGCGGATTCATCATCGCCTCGCCGCTCGTCACCACGCCCGCCGGAACTGCCTCATAGCGTCCTCTAGCGCCCACGCAGCCCGTGCTATGATGGGACGGCGACACCTGACGCGTGCCGAGCGAGGAGAGACGGAATACATGGGCGCAGAGACGACAACATCCAGAGAACCCAGAGCGATCGTGATGGATGTGGATACCGGCGTGGATGACGCGCTGGCGATCATTCTGGCGCATCGCACGTCTGCCGCGCAGGTCGTCGCTATCGGCGCCGTGACGGGGAACGTCTCGTCCGAGCAGGCGGCGATCAACACACTCAAAACGCTCGACGCGTTGGGAGCGCGCACACCAGTCGCTGTTGGCGCACCCACCGCGCTGGCGCGGGGACCCTTCCCGCCGTCAGCCATTCACGGCGTGGATGGGCTTGGCGACGCCGATCTGCCAGCGCCGACTGGTGCGCCGACGGGCGAGCATGCGGTGGACCAGCTCCTGCGGCTCGTCCATGAGCGACCGGGCGAGATTTCACTTTTTGCCAGTGGACCACTGACCAATCTGGGGCTGGCGCTCCAGCGTGACCCTGAGCTTCCGCGCCTGGTCAGAGAGGTCATGATCATGGGTGGCGCCATCATCGCCGCTGGCAATGTCACACCCGTAGCTGAGGCCAACATCTACCATGACCCTGAAGCGGCGGCGCTCGTCTTCGCGGCGGACTGGCCTGTCACGCTGGTCGGACTGGACGTCACCATGCGGGCGCTGCTGCGGTCGGATGAGCTGGCGCGGCTGCGCGCTTCCGACCAACCGCTGGCGCGCTTCGTCACACGCATTCTGCCGCCCTATGTTGACGTCTACTCGCGGCGCTTTGGCTTCGAGGCAGTGACGATGCACGACCCGCTCGCGATGGCGCTGCTGCTCGATCCCTCGCTGGCGCTGGAGCGGGCTCGGCTTGATATGCGCGTCGAAACGACGGGCGACCTGACCGTGGGAATGACTGTTGCTGACCGCCGACCGCTGATCGGCCCAGGCTTCGACCAGCCTACCCATCCCATCAACATCCCTCTGGAAGTAGACACACCGCGCTTTATCGCCATGCTGATGAATGCGCTCCTCGCCTGAGCGCAAGGGAATCACAAGGATACCGCATGAGTCTCGCGCTGACGACATGGCGGGATCACCTCTCAGGCCTCGCCCTCCAGCGCGACGATGCGCTCGGCGACGGCGGGCAGATCGGACCCAACGATGTCTGGTTCTGGCATCCCGGGGATGAGATACGCGCCGGGGCGGGCGATAAACGCCGCGCTGGCTCCCACGGCAAGCGCTCCACTGATGTCCCAGCCGTGGGCGGCGATCAGCCGGGTTTGCCCAATCGCCACGCCTAGCGCGTCAGCGACCATATGATATGGCTCTGCGGCTGGCTTGAGGCGGCGCACCGTATCGGCGCTGAAGACATGCTCGAAGAGCGACCGCACGCCCGCATTGGCAAGCTGCTGCTCAGCCACCTCCATCGTGGAATTTGTCAGCGCCACGAGCCGGAAGCCCGCATCGCTGAGGCGCCGCAAGCCCTCGGGAACATCGGCGTGCGCGGGCGCCACCCGCAGCGCCATCAGAATTGCCCGTTGCTCATCCGCGGAGAGTGACACAGCATGACGCGCCATCAGCGTCGTGAGAGCCGCCTGTCCATGCTCGCCAAACGTGCGATAGTCGCCAATAGCTGTCAGTGCGAAGGCATATTGGAGCATCAAGCTGAACCATTCACGCCGAGCGGCGGCGTCGCCAAAGGCGCGCTGGAAGTACGTATCCAGTGAGGCTAGGTCGAGCAGCGTCTCATTCACGTCGAAGACACAGACACGTCGCATCGCGGAATTCTCCTTCGCACGTTGGGGAGCGCGGCGTCAGAGGCTCACACACGACAGCAAGCTGGGCCGCTCTACATCGCCAAGTGTAGCACGAACACACAGAGCAAGGTCATCGCAAGCATGATGTTGAGCGCGAAGACCACCCACATCAGCCGCACCCAGAAGGCGTCGGGCAGATGTACGCGAGCATCTGCGGGTCGCAACGCCGCGGCGCCGTCTATGCCGTTCATAGCGTCCACATCCAGCGCGGTCAAAGGCGAGCCAGAGGCATACAATGGCTCAGCGGCCGAGGGCCACGAGGGAGACGTGAAGACCTGGCGCTGGCTGCGCACGTCGCGCGTCGCCTGGATGAGCGCATGCTCCATCTGCTGCGCGTTGAGAAAGCGGCGGTTCGGATCCTTTTCGAGCGCCCGCATAACCACATCCTCGACACCTGCGGGCAGATCGGGGCGCAGGTCGCTCAGTGGGGTAATCGGGGCCGAGATGTGTGATTTCATCGTCTCCTCGGCGGAGGGACTCTGAAATGGCGCATCGCCTGAGAGCGCCTCATAGAGCGTAACGCCCAGGCCGTAGAGATCGGTGGCGGCGCTAATGCGCTCGCCCATCGCCTGCTCTGGCGCCATGTATTCTGGTGTGCCGTAGACGACACTCGACTCGTCAGGATCGGTATCGAGCGGCGAGAGTGCGAGGCCGAAGTCGGTCAGCTTGGCATGCAGACTCGTTGTCAGCAGGATGTTGTGCGGCTTGACATCGCGATGAATGACACCACGCCGATGTGAGGCATCCAGCGCCTGGCAGATTTGTCGCGCGATCTCCAGCGCCTCCAGCGGATCGAGCGCGCCGCGCTGATAGATGCGTCGCTTGAGGTCTTCGCCTTCGACGAGTTCCATGATCAGGTAAGGTCGGCCCTCTTCCTCGACGATGTCGTGGACCTCGACGATATGCGCGTGCGAGAGCGCGGCGGAGACGAGCGCTTCGCGACGCAGTCGCGCATGCGCCAACTCATCATGCAGATCATCCTCACGCAGGGTCTTCAAAGCAACGGGGCGACAGAGTCGACGGTCCCATCCACGCCAGAGGGTCGCCATGCCGCCACGGGCTAAGGGCCTTCCCAGCTCGTATCGCCGAGCGATGAGGGTATGGGTGGGAGCGGTCCTTGTTCGCCGATCCTCGATTGCTGCCATTGTGAAGAGCCTCCAGCAAAGATGGGGAAATACCAGGAGATGACCGCTCAAGCGGATATTCCTTGCGCATACGGGTGAGGCCTGGAGGGTAGCCAGGCCACACACCGAACGCGCTGGACAG
>DASQSS010000165.1:0-14094 GCA_035642255.1 Ktedonobacterales bacterium
TTCCAGGGTGGAACCTACGCGACCTCGGCGATCAACCTGAACAGCAGTCCGACACAGGCGACGACGCTGACGGTCTACGACGCCACGCAGGACAGCGCGAATCTCTCGGTCAGCATGGCGACGATCCTCGTGCGCGAGCCAGATGTGAAGCATGGGCTGGTCGGCGTCGGCGAGTTCATCACGATGCGCAACAGTGGGACCACCGCGTTCGTCGGCAGTCTGCCAGCGGGCGCGACGGGCGGCGCGATGCCTAGTCTGCTGCGCTTCTCGCTGCCCGCCGCCGCGCAGAATGTCACCACTGGCGTGGGCTTCTTCGGTACGACGACAGTGCAGATCAGCACTGGCTTCGCAGCGGCGGCGACTGTGCCGCCGGGCCAGACAGAGTTCGCCTTCGCCTATTATCTGCCCTACACCAGCACGACGCTGACGGTTCCCTACAAAGCGGAGTACCCGACGACGCAGGTCGTGACGCTCGTGCCGCCGAACATGCTGGTGCGCGACGCCTCGGGCATCGCGGCGCAAGGCATCGTGACTACCTTTGGCTCGCGCTATCAGGTCTACACCGCGAACAACGTGGCGCACGATAGCCTGCTCACAGTCAATCTCTACGATCTGCCGCAGCCCGGCGAGCCGCAGGATCTGAACACGACCCACCTGCTCTGGCTAGGTGGCGCGCTGCTCGCGCTGCTTGCGCTGCTGCTCGCGTTCTATCTCTGGCGTGGCGCGCTGGCCGCCGCGCTGGGGCTGATTCCGGCGACGGCGCCCGCCACAGCCGCCAGGGCGCCTGAGATGGACGTGAACGCGGCTGACGCGGCCGAGCAAGAGCGGCTGCTGCGCGATCTGCTGGCGCTCGAACGGCGCAAGGCCAGCGGAAGCGTCTCGGTGGAGCAGTTCAAGCGCGAAGACGCGGCGCTGCGTGAGCGGTTGCGCGCGGTGCTGGCGCGGCACATGTCCGCGCCGAATCCTCCCACTGCGGCTGCGGACGCCAGCAAGGCTGATCCAGCGGCCGAGGCCACTCGTGTGGCGAGCGGAGGCCAGCGATGAGCGCGCAGACGCTGCGGTCAGCCGCTTCAGCCGAGCCTCAGGCGACGGCCATGTCCATGCCACCTACCGACGCGATCCAGCTAGAGCGGCTGGTGAAGTCGTTTGACGCGCGGCCCATCCTGCGCGGGCTGAGCTATGCGCTGCCCGCTGGGCGCACGCTCGTAATCTTCGGGCCGAACGGGGCGGGCAAGACGACGCTCCTGCGCACGCTGGCGACGCTCGCTCGTCCAACATCGGGTCGCGCGCTGATCGCTGGCCTCGATGTCATCGCGGATGCCCACGAGGTGCGGCGCGTCGTCGGCTACGTCGGGCATCAGCCACATCCATATGAGGAGCTGACAGCGCGCGAAAATCTGCTGTTCTTCGCGCGGATGTATGGCCTGCGCGATGGCGCCGAACGAGCCACTGCCCTGCTGGAGCGGGTCGGTCTGCGCGCTCGCGCCAACGATCGCGTGCGGACGTTCTCGCGTGGGCAGGCGCAGCGGCTGGCGCTGGCGCGTGGCGTCATTCACGACCCGGCCGTGCTACTGCTCGACGAGCCAGACACCGGACTCGATCAGGAGGCGCTGGCGCTACTGGAGCGCCTCGTCTCTGAGCGGCGCGAGCGCGGGCTGGCGACCGTGCTGACGACGCACAATCTGGAGCGCGGCCTGCGCCTGGCCGACGACGCGCTGACGCTCGTGCGTGGGCGCATCGCCTACGCGGGCGCGGCTTCCGCGCTGGATGTTGCGGCGGTCGAGCGCCTCTATGCGGGCGAGTCGCTGGCGGGGCAGGCGACCGAGCGGACGAGAGGAGGCGCGGCATGACAGTAACCGGCGCGCGCCTCGCCTGGGACCAGCTCTGGGCGATCATCTGGAAAGACCTGCGCTCGGAGCTGCGCACCCGGCAGGCGTGGATGAGCATGGGCCTGTTCGCGCTGCTGGCGCTGGTGGTCTTCAACTTCGCCTTTGACCTGCGCGTCGAGAATCTGGCGACGGTGGGGCCGGGGGCGTTGTGGATCGCGTTCATCTTCGCCAGCATCCTGGGCCTCGCCCGCAACATTACCGTTGAGCAGGATCGCGGCCCGATGGATCGCTTGCTGATTGCGCCGGTCGATCGTTCGATCGTCTATCTGGCGAAAGTCATCGGCAATGTCATTGTCATCTCGGTCATCGAGGCGGTCGCGCTGCCAATCTTCGCCATGCTCTATAACTTGCCGGTTATGCGGCCCGCCATCGCGCCGATTCTGCTGCTCGGCACGATTGGGGTCGCGGCGGTCGGCACGCAATTCGCGGCGCTGGCGGCGAACACGCGTGCGCGCGAGCTGCTAACGCCACTGCTGATCTTCCCGCTGATCGTGCCGGTGGTTATCGGCTCCGTGCGGGCGACGGAGGCGCTGCTGACGCCCATCCACGGTGACGCGCCGTGGCTGGGGCTGCTGGTGGCCTTCGATGTCATCTTTCTCAGTGTTTCGGCGATCACGTTCCAGTTCGTCGTCGAAGAATAGGCGGAGCCATCATGCAATCGGTCATCCAGAGCTCACCGAAGCGGAAGCTGGAGGACATCACGCGCCGGGCGCCCGTGTTGGGCGCCGCGCTAGGATGGTTTGGCCGCTATGGCGAGCTTGCGCTGCTGGGGCTAACCACCCTTGGCATGATGCTCACCATCTGGGCGGCGTTCATCTACGCCCCGACTGAGCTGGTCGAGGGGCCTGTGCAGCGCATCTTCTACGTCCATGTGCCGCTGGCGTGGATCTCTTATCTGGCGTTCTTCTTCGTGCTCGTCGGCAGCGCGCTCTATCTCTGGCGGCGCGATGACCGCTGGGACACCTTCGCCCGCGTGAACGCCGAGATTGGCACGGTCTTTACGACACTTGTGCTGATCTCTGGCTCACTCTGGGGGCGCGCGTTCTGGGGCGCGTGGTGGGTCTGGGATGAGCGACTCACAACCTCGCTGCTGATGTGGTTCATCTACGTCGGCTATCTGGCGCTGCGCAGCTATACCGGGCGCACAGCCCAGGGCGCGCGCGCGGCGGCGGTCGTTGGCATTCTCGGCTTCATCGTGACGCCGATCAACTATATGTCGGTGAAGTGGTGGCGTACGCTGCATCCCGATCAGGTCTTGCCACTGGGGGGTACGCCGCAGCTACCCGCCTCGATGATCGTCGCGCTGATGATCTCGCTGGTCACCTTCACCCTGCTCTATGCGCTGCTGACCATCGAGGTCTACAAGCTGGAGCGCGCCCAGTCCGACGCGGAGCGCCTGCGCGCCGAGGTCGAACTGAGCGAACTGGAGTAGCGTCCGCTCGCAGGAGGATTCACTATGGGTACGAACTTTCTCGTCATCACCTACGCCATCGTCTGGCTCGGGTTGATGGCTTATCTCGGCTGGATCGTCTTGCGGATGCGGGGCGTGCGCGCGGATGTCGAATCGGCGCGCGAACTGCTGAACGAGCGGCGGGGCGAACACACGCAAAGCTAGCAGGGGCTAGCACGAGCGCGCCTCTCGTCGAGGCTTGCTCGTCATGGTAAGATAGAAGACGCTTTGGCCTGTCTCGCCTACCCGAGGTGGGCCTGACATCAGCGATTCAGGAGCTGGCGAATGCTGGAAAACTACGAGGTCGTCTACACGCACCCCGGCGGCGCGGTTGCCACCTTCACCCGCCAGGATGGTGAGCTTGACGCCCTGGCGAAGGGCCTCGACGCCGAACAGTTCTGGGTGTTCAAAAACGTCAAGTCGCTACTGGCGCGCAATGAATCAGGTGACCTGCAGGAGGCGACACGCCTGATGGGCGCCATCGGCTTCTCAGCGCGCGTGCGCGAGATCGTGGCTCCTGTGGCGCCTGTCGCTCCGGCGCGCGAGCCTGCCTTCGCGGCTCCGGCTGTTGAGTCGCATACGCCAGGGATTCACCTGCCTGGGCCGAGCTACTGGCCGCTGGTTCTGGCGGTCTCAGTCGGCATCGCCTTTAGCGGCGTCTTCTTCTGGACGACTACTTTGCTGATCACCGCTCTCGGCCTGGTGTTGGCGCTCTTCGCTGGCATCGCCTGGAGCCTGGAGACGGTCTAATAGCGCGAGAACACAACGACGGGAAAGAGAATCACACCACATGAGCACGGTAATCTCTCAGGAGACGCTGACCGACCACGAGAGCGAGCCACAAGGTCGTAGCTTCGGCTGGTATGGCATGGTCTTCTTCCTGGCGTCGGAGGCCGTCTTCTTCGCCAACCTGATCGCCGCCTACCTCTACCTACGTGTGCGCGCTGGCGCGTGGCCGCCGACCGCTGAGCATTTGACACGCCCAGAGCCGCTGATGACGGGCATCAACACGCTTGTCCTGCTGGCCAGCAGCTTCCCGATGCACTACGCCGCCCGCGCCATCACCAAAGGCAACAAGCGTGGCCTGACCATTGGTCTGGGGGGGACGGCGCTGCTCGGCGCGATCTTCCTCGGCGGCCAGGCGTATGAGTATATTCACAACGCCTTTGGCCCATCCACCGGCGTCTTTGGCTCGACGTTCTACACGCTCACTGGCTTCCACGGCGCCCACGTCACCTTTGGCGTCATCTTCCTGCTGATCACCTTCGTACGCTCGATGCGTGGCGACTTCAGCAAAGACAAGCACTTCGCCGTCAACGCCGTCGAGATGTACTGGCACTTCGTCGACGCGGTGTGGATCATCCTCTTCCTCACCGTCTACATCTTGTAATCCCCTTCGCGCGTCTGCCGTGCTCGCAGCGAAGATTGTGAGCGCGGCTGCGGAACCAGCTCCCGCAATCGCCTCCTCTGGGCCTCAGTGGCTCGGAGGAGGCGATTGCATATGTGCCGCTGGCGATCTCATGCGCGCAGCCATGCGGGCTGGCCTATCGGTCACGTCGCTTTGACACCCGCACAGGCCCCATGCTACGCTTGCCAACGTCCCTGGCTAGCTTGTGTTCAGCGTAGCCCTACCAGCGACGCGCTCCCCTGAAGGACAGCCCTATGACCGCAATCTGCATCGCGAACAACAAAGGTGGCGTCGGCAAGACCACCACAGCCGTCAATCTCGCGGCGGGCCTGGCGCGGCTCAACTACAAAGTGCTCGTGGTTGACATCGATGGCCAGGCGAACGCGACCTACGCGCTGACGGGCCGCGTCCATCCAGCGCCGTCGATCTATGATGTGCTGGTCGGCAATCGCAAGCTGGAGACAATTCTCTGGCAGACCAACGAAGAGAATGTCTGGCTGGCTCCCGGCGATGGCCGTCTGCAAAACGCTGACGTGGAGCTTGCCGCGCGACCTGGGCGTGAGTGGCGGCTGGCGCGGGCGCTCTCTGGGCTGGAGTATCACTATATCATCATCGATACGCCGCCCTCGCTGGGTGTGTTGACGCAGAACGCGCTCGCCGCCGCGAACAAGGTGGTCGTGCCGATCTCGCTCACCGAGTTCAGCCTGATTGGCATCGACAAGCTCGACGCCATTATCGAAGACCTGCGCGACCAGCTCGACCTCGACGACCTGGAGATTGCGGGCGTGGTGGCGACCTTCTATGAAGATACGACCACTGCGCGCGAGACGTGGGGCATCCTCGAAAAGAAGTACGAGGGCCGCCTGATCGAAACGCGCATCCCGAAGAATCTGGACCTGGAGAAGGCGCACCGCGAGCACGAGAGTGTGCTGAGCTACGCGCCGAATAGCTCCAGCGGCCAGGCGTATATGGAACTCGCACGGGAGGTAAAGCGCCGTGTCCCAGCGCACTCGCGCCCGTACAACCGGCGCAGCGGCCAGGCCTACTGATCGCGCCGAGCAGATGACCGACGTCAGCGCCGACAGCGCCACCATGCCAGCGGAGACACCCCGACGGAGCAAGCGCGCAGCCGCGCCCGCGTCAGCCGAACCAGCGCAGCCGCCCGCTCCCACGCCAGCGTTGCCCATGCAGCCTGACGCGCTGGCGCGGGCATTGCGCGCCGTCGCGACGGAGCTGGAGCGCGACCCGGCGCTGGCTGAGCGAGTAGCCCAGGCCATCAACGAGCCAGCCAACGTGCCAGCGCCCGTGAGCGGTTCCAAGGCGACACACGAGCCAGCGCGCCCAACCGCGAGGGAGCGCAAGGCCTCCGTGGAGACGGACGACGAGCCGCCAGCCGCCACTATTGGCCGCCGTTTTCGTCCGTCCATCGTGACGGGCATCGACGAGGCGCTGGGTCCTGGCGTGCCCGACCCTTTCGCGCTGCGTGAGCGGCTCGGCGAAGATGGTCTGCGCGAGGCGCTGGCGTCGCTGCGGCTCGGCTCGCTGCGCGCCATTGTCCGCCAGCACAAGCTCGACCCTTCCGGCGCGCTCGGCAGACTGAATGACGCCGAAAAGCTGCGCGAGAAGATCCTCGCCGCGGCCCGCAAGAATCGCCGTTGAGGTTCAGCGTGTTTCCTCGCCAGCATCACGCCAGCATCACGTCATGCAGACGTGATGTTGGCCGGTTTTTGTGAGCACGATCACGTTACTGCACTATCTGGCGCTCGTCTCAAATCAGCGTGAAGGAGTCGCGTACTCTGAGGAATCCGGCAGGGCTGCTGGGCATGGGCGCGGGGGAGGACACCAGTGATCGAGACGAAACCGGCGGCGGACGACGTCACTCAGCGACATGGTGATCGTCATGCCTCTTCAGGTCCCGCGCGCCCGCATGGTGGTCGTCGTCGGCTTGGCATCACATCGGCGATCATCTTCGCGCTGCTCGTCGTCACCCTGATCATCTCGATTTTCGCGCCGGTGACGCCCGCTCCGACGAATTTCTTTGTCACTGCGCCGCCTTCGCCGCTGGCTCATGAGCGCTCTGCTAGCGCAGGCGCGATCCCGCTGGCGACGACGCTGCGTCAAGAGGCCGAGGTCCAGTACGTCAATGGGCTGATCGCGCACATGACGCTTGACGAGGAGCTGGGCCAGATGGTCATGATCGGCTTCTCTGAGACGCAGATGGATGACGCGCTGGCCTATCAGATTCAGCAGCTGCATGTCGGCTCGGCGATCATCTACGCCTTCAACATCCAGAACGGTCCACAGATGCGGCAATTGATCAGTGGCATGCAGGCCGACGCGACGATACCGCTACTCGTCGCGACCGATCAGGAGGGCGGCGAGGTCAATCGGCTTCAGACGGTCATTGGGAATACGCCAACCGCCGCGATGATCGGCGCGACGAATGATCCCAACAAGGCGCGGCTTCGCGGCCAACAAGACGCCCAGGCGCTCGCGCAGCTTGGCATCAACCTCAACCTCGCTCCCGTGGTCGATGTGCTGCAAACGTCAGGTGGCGACGTGCAGAGCCGGACATTTGGCTCGACGCCCGCGCAAGTGACGAAGATGGCGGGCGCCTACCTCACTGGATTGCAGCAGAGCGGGCAGGTCATCGGCACGCTGAAGCACTTCCCCGGCCTGGGCGATGTGCCGGTGGACCCACACGCCACGCTCTACACGCTCAATCGCAGCAAGGCTGACCTGGAGCGCATCGACTGGGCGCCCTATCGTGCGCTGCTGGCGACGGGGCAAGTGCGCGCGATCATGTCGACGCACGTCGTCGTTGGCGCGATCGACCCAACGCGCCCCGCCTCGCTCTCAAAGCCTGTGTTGACGGGCATCCTACGCGACGAACTGGGCTTCAACGGCGTCATCATTACTGATGGCATCTACATGCACTCACTGCAGAACTACAGCCTCGACCAGATCGCGCTCTACTCCGTGGAGGCGGGCAACGACATCATCTGCAGCACCTACTCCATCCAGAGCACCGAAGAAGTCATCGCGGCGCTGAAGAACGCCATCCAGAGCGGCGCGATGCCCAGGTCGCGCATCGACGACTCCGTGAGGCGCATCCTGCTGCTGAAGCTGCAGCTTGGTCTGCTGCCCGCGCCAAACTTTGGCCTGGGCAAGTAGTCGCCCTCACCCCCGGCCCCTTTCCCAGAGGGCGACGGGAGAGTAGAGCCGCGCTCGCGTGATCTGGCCGACTTAGCGCACCGGCAGCGCGGCTGTGTCGTAGATCGCGCCTGCCATCGTGGATACCTGCGGATTGTTCACGTTGGCGCCGTGTGTCAGCAGCAGGTAGTTCCCTGAGAGGGAAGCTAATGGCGTCTGGATGGTCCCGGGTGTTGGGAGTTGCACGAGCTTGCTTTCCGCTATGTCCCAGACGTGGCTGCCGTCCAGGATGATGAGCCGGCCGTTGGCGGCGTGCGCCGGAACCGACCCGGTCGCCGCCGACTGCCCATGGTTCAGCTCTTGCCAGCGCGCCAGCATCTCCGGTCGGCCCGTCGAGCTACTAGACAGGCTTATCCGGAAGAGCATCCCATAGCCCGTCGTGACTGAGGCGCCCGACGCGTCCACACCGTTCACCTCTGTATACGTGGTGAAGTAGAGGGTGGCGCCACTGATGGTGGCCCAGTCAAGGTTCGCGTCGCTAGTCTGCGCGCCGAGCAGCGTAGGGAGTGGCGTTGGGAAGATCGTCGTGGAGTTGGTTTGCACATTGGTGATGCGCAGCGTCGTGGCGACAGGCGTGTTGGGGTCTGTCTGCACGGGCGAATAGGTGTAGATCAGATTTGGCCAGGTGAAGCCCACAAGCCTGACGCCCGGCTGAGATGTAGTGGATGTAGTCGCGTTGGCGGGCTGCGCGCCGATGGGTAGCGCCAACCTGACCTGATGGGTAGCGAGGTCCGCCACCCAGACCTGCTCTTCATTTGAGGTGAAAGCGACATGGTCCGCGCTGGTGATGTCGCCGAGGGAGCCACTATACTGTGCGCCGGAGAGCTTGCCAGGATCGAACTCCCAGCTTCCGCCTGTTTGCCGATCATAGGACCAGAGGGTGTTGTTGCACACGCCACATGTCGTGCCTGGCGCGCTATTGAAGCCATAAGAGATGTAGCGGGCGCTCACGCCGTTGGCGCCGCCCCACGGCCCAATATAGCCTGACCAGTGTGGGCCCAAACGTCGATAGGTGTGGCTAGCGATGTCGTAGCTGATGAGATACACACTCTGCGCGCCGCTGCCTGGGTTCATGTTGGTCGTTTCCGTGCCGATGAACGTGGTCGCGTCGGGCGAGAGCGCATCGAACGAGAATGCGGTGTTGGCGACATTTGGTGTCTGAAAGGTTGCCACGGGCGCAAGCGTTCCCCAGGCTGTGTCGGCGGTGACGCTGGGCGTGAAGGGCGGCAGCGTCACGAGTTGCGGTGTCGTTGTTGGGATGTTTGGCTTGCCCGTTGAGTTGGTCGCCGTGGGCACAGACGCCGTGGGCGTGCCGCTGCCCGTGGGACGCATACGGCCCGCCAGTCCGCTGAAGACGTAGACGAAGAGCAGGATGATGGCGGCGACAGGCGCCAACGTCGCCACACCCCTCCAGAGCCGCCGCGAGGGACGCACCCTCCGACGAGTCGCTGCGCCTCCAGCCGCAATCCGCGCCCGCACGCCATTGACGATACGCTCGCCTGGCTCTAGCTCGCGCTGCAGGCGCAGCGCCGTCGCCATCGCATCGTAGTCCGCCAGCCGCGCCTGGCAGGCCGCGCAGGTGGCGATGTGGTTGCGCAGGCGCTGTGCCTCAGCGGACGCCAGCGCGTCATCGCGCAGGGCTGAGAGTCGCTCGGGTGTGATGTTCTCGGCGCAGGTCAATGTCTCAGGCGTCATGCTGATCGCCTCCTTCCCGCAGGTAGGCCTCGCGGAACTGCTCGCGCGCCCGGCTCAGCGTCATGCGCGCCGCCGCCGCGGAGATGCCCAGCGCCCGCGCCACCTCGGCGCATGAGAGGCCGTAGACTTCGCGCAGGGTCAGCGCGGCGCGTCGGCGCGGCGGGAGCGTGTCGAGCGCCGCGCGCACCAGATCACGCTCGACAACGCGCCAGGCCGGATCACTCATCGCGGGCTGCTGGTCGGCGGGCAGCAGATCAACGCTGCTCAGTGGGCGTCTGCCGCGGAGGCTGCTCACCGCCAGATTTGTGGCGACGCGAAAGAGCCAGGCGCGCGGTGAGGTATACCCGCGCAACGTGTCGAAGTGACGCCATGCGCGCACAAACACTTCCTGTGTCAGGTCATATGCGCTCTGCTCATCGCCAAGCATGCGCCAGAGATAATTGAGGATGGCGCGCTGATGCTCGCGCACGAAGGCATCGTAGTCGGCCTCTGGCTGAGCGGCGAGCGCGCGAAGCGTGGGACGCTCGACGGGATGGGCGCCAGAGGCGTCTGTTCCGCCGGGCGTAGGTGGACTATCGCTGATGTGACTCTCGCGTGCGAACACCAACCGCCGTGCCATCGCCGTCCACCGCGACGCGTTCTCAGGATACGTTGCGAACGGCCACCCCACGCGCCCCTGCGTTATCATGAGTTCCTCGATTCACACGCTTCGTCTGGCCGGAACGCGACAAGCGTTCTCTCATCTCATGCTAACACTACCGGGGACGATGAAATGTAACACCACATATGGCAAATCGCGCGAACCGGGACACGCCAGAGGGGCCAGCCAGTTTGACGTTGCGTAGTGTAGGCGTCTAGACTAGTTCACACATACACAAGCGCACGGGCGCCAGCCGCAGCGAGCGAGCATAGCGACAAGGACCAGCAGCCCATGAGCCAGTCGACCGGCATTGTGCGAGCGCCGCGCGTCATTACGAGCCATCCCATGCGCGCGGCGCTTTCGTGGGGAGTGTATCTCTCGCTCTCGACGCTCGTGATGGTGGCGGCGCTGTTCCAGATGTCGCGTGTGGGTATGGCGCAGGCCTCGCATGCTTCAACGAAGACGCTGTCAGCGCTCTCGACGAGCCCGGCTCCGGTGAGCGCGGCTCCGACGATTGTCGCCAATGCCGCGTTCCTCTTCGACGCGAACACGGGGTTGGCGCTCTACGCAAAGAATGCTGATGTCGAGCTACCACAGGCAAGCTGCACCAAGGTCATGACGGCGCTCATCGCGGTGGAGCGCGGCAAGCTCGATCAGGTCATTACCGCTGGCGCCGACGCGCACGCGCTGGTCAACAGCGATAGCAGCTACATGGGTCTGAGCGTCGGCGAGAAGCTGACGCTGCGCGACCTGCTCTACGGCCTGATGCTGCCGTCGGGCAACGACGCAGCGGTGGCCATCGCGGACGGCATCGCGGGCAATGTGCCAGCCTTCGTCGTGTTGATGAACCAGCGAGCGCAGCAGCTTGGCCTGACGCATACCCACTTCGAGAATCCGCATGGGCTGGACGCGCCCGGCCACTACACCTCCGCGCGCGACCTCGCGGCGCTAGCCGCCGTCGCTATGCGCAATCCCACGATCGAGAAGATCACCTCAACCCTCTCCTACGACATCCCCGCGACTGCGACCCACAAAGCGTTTCACCTGATGACTGGCGATGATCTGTTGGCGGGCGCGCGCGCGCCGTACCCCGGCGCGATCGGCGTCAAGCCCGGCTTCACGGGTCCAGCCGGCTTCACGATGGCGTTCGCCGCCGTGCGCTTCGGCCATCTGATCGTCGGCGCGGTGATGCACGACCCCTCGTGGCAGGTGCGTATCGTGGACATGCGGACACTGCTCGACTGGGGCTTCGAGCAGGATGGCGTTTCGCCCGCGCCGCCGCCGACGCCCTGGTCGAATCCAGACCCGAGCCTCTATCAGTAGATCGCCTGGATCTAGATCGTCTGGATCGCCGGATGGGAGGGCGCGATGTTTCCTGTAGCGCATGGCTGGCTGCTCGCGCAGCTGACGGAAGAGCCGACGCCAGCGGGTTACCTCGGCTGTGTCTGGCCGGACATGCTCTTCGGCAGCCCGCTGACACATCCGCAGTCACACAAATCAGGCGCGGAGCTGCTTGCGTTTGCGCGCGCATTGCCGGCGAACGCTGAGCGCGAGGCGTTCATCGCCTTCACGCGCGGCGTCATCACACATGGCTCTGAGCCGCGCGGCTTCGACTGGTTCAGTGATGAGGGCTATGGCGACGCTGGCGCGCACGCGAAGGGCTATGCCTTTCAGCGTGCGGCTCCGTTGGCGGCGCGGGCCGCGGTGGTGTGCGGCGTGCCCGAGGAGATGGGCCTCTGGAAGGCGCATAATCTGATTGAGATGGCCTTTGAGCGCGCACTCTACGCCGCGAATATCCCGGCCGCGCAGTCGCTTGCCGCCGCGTGCGCCAACCTGGAGCTGATGGCGCGCATGTCCGAGCTACTGGCGCGCTACTTCGCACACGAGCCTGCCGCGCTGGCGGAGAGCATGCGCCGCTATGCGGAGATGGTTGCGCTGGCCCCCACCTCGCTCGATGCGCTGGCCGAGGCCTACACTCACCAGACGCGCTACCGCCACCCCGGCGCAGAACCCGACGCCAGCGCAATCGCCGCCCTGATTGGCGAGGCCGAGACGATCATCGCAGCCGACCGCGACGCATACCTGAGCGTCTGCCTCGCGGGCGTTCGCTCGACGCTGGCGGCTTACGACATCTAGAGGCGGTTCCAATACCTTAGCATGGCCTCATGGCCAGTGTACATCTGACTGACGAGTGACGGGCATTCATCCCGCCGCTGCGGCTTCCCCCATCGGTGGCGCAACTGGCCGCGCCTGCGCCGCAAGAAACCGCATGCCAACACACGGGCTACGACTACCCGTGTACCCACGCTGTTGACAAGCGCTGCGGGCGCGGAGTATCCTCCCGCACATCGCCCGGCGAGGCTCCAGCCCTCTTACACTCTGCTCAGATAAGTACAGGCCCGACGTACTTCAAGTGTAACAGGCGGAAACCAGGTTTTGTGAGGCGCGGTACGTCGCGCGAGGTCGGTGGACGCGGCGGTGGACACGGCACGGTCGATGCAACCCAGGTGGAGCACGAACGGCTCATGGCGCTCATGGCCGCGCCAGCGCATGTGCTAGGGAGTAAACAGCTTCCAGTGTCCCTCGGAGACGACTTCGACGGCGCCATCAACGACTTGTATGGCGGTTTGATCGTCGATCGCGTACGTTGGCACGGGGAGCCTCGCGGCCCATTTCTCTGCGTTGGCCAGGGAAGCGTCTGGGTGATCCTCGTGATCCAGGTGCGGAATCAACGCAAAGTCAACCAGTCCCACTCCCTGCGCCGTGACCAGGAGCCTGCTAATGTCTCCCTGAGGGGTGGCGAACACGATGTCTTCTGACGCGAGCGCCTCACCGCTGCCCCTGGGCGGATCAGGATAGGTCTCGCCGAAGGTGGCTGTCGCCGCCATGCTCCCGGCGCTCACCCCCACGTAGACCGTCTCGCGCCGCAGCGACGGCAACAGGTCCGCCAGTCCGGACTGCCGCATCCAGTGGCTCAGATACAGGGGATCGCCGCCCCAAACCAGCAGCGCGTCCGTCTCCTGGACCGTGGGAATCCACGCGTCGTCAGCGATGCTGGGGAGCGCAGTCAGCTCCAGCACGCCCAACGACTTCCACCCCAGTTCGCACAAGGGGCTGGCGGCTATTCCACGGATCAGCCGGTAGGCCCCGGCAGCGCCGCCAGGGAAGGGGTAGATCGCGGTGGGGATGATGAGGGCGCTCGACTCGGCGATCGGTTTGCCCAGTAGGTCGACCAGCGCGTCGTGGATACGGGTGTTCTTGATGCCCGCGGACGTGAGTAGTAACCGCATCATGCCTCTCCTCTTGACACTCCCGATGAGTCGATCCTCAGGTAGCGCAGGTCCCAACAGACGACGTGGGCGCCTGACCGTCCCGGCGGAGTGTAGCACACCTGTTCTAGATGGCGCTACCCCCTTGCCTGAAGGTAGGGGCATGCGCGCCGAGGCGGAGAGGTCACGGCGCTCAGGGCCGACGTGGCCAACGGTCGCCACTGCCCGCTTGAGTCTATTCTTGAACATATCACAGACGCTGGCCGCATCGACTTTCGGAGCTTGCGGACTATCTGTAGTCAGCCGCGCCCCAGCGCGTCCCTCGCCTGTTGGAATTGGGGCATGCTGGGCGCGGGTGGCGACCTACCTACTTCACCTCTGGGTAGGAGATGAAGACGGTCTTCGTCTCGCTAAACTCTTCGACCGCTTTGCGACCAAGCTCGCGGTGTCCGTTGCCGCTCTGTTTCGTGCCACCGAAGGGCAGATGCGGCTCGGCGCCGGTCGTTCCGGCGTTGATGTAGACGAGCCCG
>DASQSS010000166.1:0-2951 GCA_035642255.1 Ktedonobacterales bacterium
CAGAAGGCTGGCAGCCAGCAGGAGAGCGCGCTGCTCGTGGTGACGGTCGAGGGCGAAAGCCCGGCAGAGCGCGCGGGCCTGATGGTCGGCGACCTCATCGTCAGCATCAACGGACAGACCGTAACGGGTGTGGATGGTCTGCGCATGGCGCTGGGCGGCTCGACCCCTGGCCAGAGCATCGCCCTGAAGCTGCTGCGCGGCGGCGAGCCTGCCGACGCCTCGGTGACGGTTGGCGAGCGGGCGTAGCTCCCCCGCGTAGACACATAGAGACACGTTCCTCTCGCCCCGCGCGAGGGGATGAGTCCGCTTCCCCATCTCACATCGAGGCAGGGGAAGCGTCTCACGCGAAAGGACATCATCGGCTATGGCTGATGCGATAGATGCGGCGCCCATCAGCGTCGCGACCGCTGCCGCGCCCAGCGTCAGCCCCAGCGCGCTCGCCGAGGCGACGGCGCAGCTGGCGGAGCAGGCGCGGGGCAGCGTTGCCCAGGCGCAGGTAGGCGATCGAGGCTTGGGTACGGCGATTATCTGGGAGGTGGGCCAGCCTGACGCGACAGGTGAGGCCGAGGCGACCGTCATTACGAACGCGCATGTTGTGGCGGCTGGTCGCAGCGAGCGCATGTCCCTGCGCCTGTCTGATGGCCGCGAGATCGAGGCGCGGCTGGTGGCGCTCGACCCGGAGCACGATCTGGCCGCGCTGCGCGCTCGCGCGCGTGGTCTGCGCGCCGCCGCGATTGGCGACTCCAGCGCGCTGCGGATAGGCGAGTACGTCATGGCGATTGGCAACCCGTTTGGGATCGAGAGCGCCGTGACGACGGGCGTGGTGGCGGCGCAGTCACCAGTGGATCCTGACATCGAGCTGGAGCCAGCGCTCCCGCCTGAGTCGGGCTGGCCGGGTCGCCGCTTCGCGCGGGTCGAACTGGTGCAGGCCGACATCCGGCTCTATCCCGGCAACTCTGGCGGTCCGCTGCTCGACGCGCGCGGTCGGGTGATCGGCGTCAACTCGATGGTTGGCGGTGGTCTGGGCTTCGCGATCCCCAGCAATACGGTCAAGCGCTTCCTGGATGAGACAGGCCGCACGGGCCAGCGCGCCTATCTCGGCGTGCAGGCGCAGACGGTTCCGCTCTCACCCGTGCAGCGTGAGCGCGCTGGCGTGCAGCACGAGACTGTGCCGCTGATCATCGCTGTGGAGGCGGATGGTCCGGCGGAGGCGGCGGGTCTGCTGGTGGGCGACGCGCTGCTCGCGGTGGACGGACGCATGGTCCGCAGCGCCGAGCAACTCGTGCGTCTGCTCAACCGCCCAGATATGGCAGGGCAGGAGCGCACACTGGAGGCCCTGCGCGGTGGCAAGCGCATCACGATCACGCTGACACCCGCGTTGCGCGCGGCGGCGTAGGGCTTAGTCTCATCTCTCGCCGCGCACAGATGCGCACAGCCCCCTCCGTCGGCGCTCGCCAACGGAGGGGGCTGTCTATCGTGTACGATGACCGCGTACTGGATCATCGTGTACTCTGCGAAACGTATGACCTCTCCTCTGGTATGAAGGCTCTGCGATGCGAATCTATATCATCTCTCCCTATCCTACGGTGCGCGCGGGGCTGACGGCGCTCGCGCATGAGCAACCAGGCTGGGTCGTCGCCGGGGCAAGCAGTCCTGCGGCGCTGGCTGCCGCGTTGGGCGGAGCTTCGGGCGGAGCTTCGGGCGCCGCCGCATCGGCCGAGCCAGCGGAGGGGCTGGACATCGCGCTGCTCGACCTGGAGGCTGGGTTCGTGGCCGAGAGCGTCGCGGACTGGCTGGAGCTGCTGCGGCCACGCAGCGGCGTGGTGGCGCTCGGCGCGGCGGAAGCGCCTGGCGATGGTCGCGGTGCGCGCGAGCAGGCGCTGCGGCAGACGCTCGAATTGGCGCGACTGGTGACCGCGGATGGCCTGGGCTTCGGCGCGCTGCCACGCGACGCCGGAACCGAGGAGATCATCGCGGCGCTCACGGCGGCTGCGAATGGCCTGACTACCCTCGATCGCTCCCTCGCGCTGGAGGCGCTCTCCGGTCTGGAGCGCCGACGCCCCGAGCCGGTCAGCGAGCAGGCCGAGCCGCTGACAGCGCGTGAGCGTGAGGTGCTGCAATTGCTCGCGCAGGGCATCCCCAACAAGCAGATCGCCCAGCGGCTCAGCATTAGCGAGCACACCGTCAAGTTCCACGTCTCCGCGATCATGACGAAACTGGGCGCCGCCAGCCGCACCGAGGCGGTGACGACGGCGGCGCGGCGCGGCCTGCTGCTGCTCTGACCACGCTTTGCGTGGGGGCCTAATCAGCATTACCGCCAGCGCGACGGCACGCGTGGAGGATTGCGCTTGCCGACGGTCTCGGTGTTGCCCTTTCTCGGCGCTCCGAACGTGCAGTATCCCAGGGGCTAGAGACGCCCCGCCCGCTGGCGATGGGACGGTTGTATCGCTTCTATGGCGTTCTCGCGCTCGGCATCCTTGCGCTGGCGACGATCATAATCCTGGCGCTCACCCTCTTTGGCGGACGATGAGCGCCAGTTCGCGCGAGCCTGCTAGCGGCTGCGGCCGAAGATGCGCAGCATGCTGAGGAAGAGGTTGACGAAGTCGAGGAACAGGTGGAATGCGCCAATCAGCGCGACCCGCTGCGCCATGTCCGAGCCAGCGCCATACGACCCCGCGAGTGACAGCGCCTGCCGCTTGATCCATTGTGTGTCGTAGGCGGTCAGGCCGCTAAAGATGATGACGCCCGCGATGCTGACAATCCAGTAGAGCATCGTGCTGTGCAAGAAGATATTGACGACGCTGGCGATGATGAGGCCGATGAGCGCCATGAAGAGCACCGCGCCCAGCTTCGAGAGGTCCAGCCGCGTCGTGAAGCCAATCAGCGACATCGCGCCGAACATGCCAGCGGTCGTCAGAAATGCGGTCCAGATGCTGCTGGCGGTGTATATC
>DASQSS010000167.1:0-22788 GCA_035642255.1 Ktedonobacterales bacterium
GGTGGCAGCAGCTTGAAGATCGCGTCGCGCGCGGCTACGGCTCCAACGTTCTCCAACTGGCCGACCTGACCGAGCCGCAACGACTGCCGTACGATGTCGTTCGCGCGCTTGAGGCGGCGCGTCTCATACGACTGGAGGACGGCGGCCACGGTATTGTCCAGGCCGAGGCGCTTCGTCAGGACCACCGCATCCTCGATGGCCTGGCAAGCGCCCTGCCCCATGTTGGGAGTCATCGGGTGGGCAGCGTCGCCGAGCAGCGTCACCCTCCCCTGACTCCATGTGGCGAGTGGCGGCCGGTCATAGATGTCGTTGCGCAGGATGGTCGCTTCATCGGTCGCCGCGATGATGGCTGGAATTGGGTCGTGCCATCTCGCGAAGAGGTCGAGCAGCTCACGTTTCCGGCCACCGGGCTTGTCATGGCCGCCCGCGGGCGTGTTCAGGGTCGCGAACCAGTACATGCGCTCGTTCGAGAGTGGGACCATGCCAAAGCGTCTGCCAGCGCCCCAGGATTCGGTGACCATGCCCTCGGCCCATTGCTCGGGCGCGCTCTGGACGACTCCACGCCACGCGGTATACCCCGCGTAATTGGGCGGCGCCGCGCCGAAGAGCTGCGCGCGGACGGCAGAGCGCAGACCGTCCGCGCCGATCAGCAAATCACCCATGACTTCGTCGCCATCGGCGAGGTGCGCCCACACATGCGTGTCATCTTGATGGAAGCCTGTGCAGGTAGCGCCTGTCCGCACGATGCCGGGGCCAAGCTCCCCGAGCAGGGCGGCCTGAAGCTCGGCGCGATGAACTCCGACCATCAGCGCGCCGAACCGTTTCGTCAGCGCCTCGGCTGGCGCCTCCGCGAGCGTCTTGCCCCGCCACGAGAGGATGCGGCTGAGGCGCTCTGTCTTACCGACCGATTCGAGCAGATCGCCGCAGCCGATCTGCCGCAGCGCGGTGATGGCATTGGCCCAGAGCGTCAGGCCGGACCCCACTTCCACCAGCTCATCGGCGCGCTCGAAGACCGTCACATCAGCGCCGGTGCGCCGCAGCCCGATCGCCGCCACCAGTCCGCCGATGCCCGCGCCAGCGATGAGAACCCGTTGCGCCGCTAGCGTCCGCATAGTCCTACCCTCCCGGATACCTCGCCCCGCTGACTTACGCAGCTTACATGAGTTAGCATACGCGCAACGCGTTCCGATCACGTTACGAGGGGTGTTACGGTACGCGGCGCAAGCGCGCTACCCATTTGTCTAGCCCAGCGTGTCCCGCGAACGACTCATGCCTGTGGCCCATCCGCGCCGTATGCTGTGACTCAGGCGCCCTGCAATCGCGTGCGGCGAAGCGCAAACAGAACGCTGAGAAAGAACAGGCGGACGATGCCAAAGACCATCAGCTATTTCACCGTTGTAGCGCATGCCCTGACGGGTGGGCGCGCCTTTGACGGTGACGCGAACAGCGCAGCGGGCTTCCTCAAGCTCACAACGGTAGGGCGCAAGACAGGCAAAGCGCGCACCGTGGAGTTGATCTATTTTCGTGATGGCCCGGCCTACGTAGTCACCGCATCGAACGGCGGCAGGGCGCGCAACCCGGGTTGGTTCTTCAATGTGCAAAGCAATCCCGAGGTGACAATTGAGGCGCACGGCGTCCGGCGTCGCGCTGTCGCTGAGGTTGCCGCTCCTGACAAGCGGCAAGCGTTGTGGGCGAGGCTTATGCAGATCGCCCCATATTACGCGGGCTACGAGAAGCGCTCGCCACGTGTCATCCCGATGGCGCTCGTTCGCCCGATAGATGAGGGGTGAATCGCGCCAGACCGCGCAAGAGAGTTGCCCCTCTCCTTCGATGTGGAGAGGGGCCAAGGTTGTACACGCGGTGCGATGAGACGCCTACACCGTTGCGCCGTCGGCGACCTTGAGATCCTGGATGATGACGCCGCGCACGCCGGGGATGCCTGCCGCGGTGTCCTTCGCCTTGTACTTTGTCTTGGCGTCGGGAACCACGCCACTCAGGTCAATTAGCCCATGCTCGCAGAGGACGGCGATGTTCTCCAGTCCCTTCGCCGCGAGCGCCTGCTCGACCAGGTCTTTGAGCTGATCGGTGTAGACAATGTGGTCATCGATGTCGACGACGCCTGGCGTCTGGACGAGCGCCGCACGGGCCTCCTCGCCGATGCCACCAAACTCAGCGCGGCCATAGAGCGCGACACGACCCGCGAGAATCTCGAAGGTGATGGCGTGGCGCGCGACTGGCGAGAGAATCGACTGGTCGAGCGCGCGTCCCACGTTCCGCTCGATGGCGGCGTCGCCCAGGTAGACGGGCGCCGACGCAACTTGAGTTGGCGTCAGCCGCAGATCAAGCTCCGCCTCGGCGCGCGGCCCACGCTCTATGTATGCGCCCAGGATCATTGCGCTGATCGGCAGCACGAGCGGGGTTGAGTGGCTCACCATGGGGATGCCGCTGGTGGCGCGGACGACGAGATGGCTGGCGTATTCGGCGCCCTCGACGCGCATCACGCGCACACCGAGCAGCGCGAGCGTCGCGTCGCTGCGTGTCTCGCGGGTGAGGCCAAAGGCCGTTTCGCGAGTCAGCACGAACGCGCCTTCGACCTCAGTACGCAGGTCAGCCTCGCTCTCGACAGGCTCCGCACGCCACACGCCTTCCTCAGGAAGCAGGCGCACAGCTACGCAGGGCACGTTTTCTGGCGGCTCGAGCGACTTGGTGTCCGGCGGCCAGTGGGCGACTTCTTCACGAGCGCCACGCGCTCGCCGCAGAAAGAAGTAGCGAGGAGGGCCTGAGAGAACGCGCATGAGTACTCCTTTCACAGGGCGCACGCCCCGTAGTCTCACACATTGTACCGTACTCACCGCTCTCACGCTAGCGTCTCTTTCGCGCACTCCTCGACAGTCCCAATGACGCGACATCCGCGCATAGTGAGCGCATGGCGACGATGAACCTGGTTGCACTGTGACCTGTTTCACAAGATTTATATGTTTCAGTATTGACTGAAACTTCTGACGGTTGTAGTGTATACACAGGCGCGAGGAGATGGCGAGCCGACACACGGCTAGCCCACGGAGAGCAATCGGAGAGCAATCGGAGAGGGAGTGAGTGAAGGTCATGGCGGATCCGGGCCAGTTGACGACGGAGCAACGAGAGTTCGTCGAGAACATGGGTGTCTTTTTTGGCCACTATGGGTTGCCGCGCCTCGTCGGACGCCTGATGGGCCTGCTCATGCTGGCCGACCGTCCGCTGACGCTCGATGACATGGCGCAGGCGCTGCTGGTTTCGCGCGCCGCCGTCTCGACGAACATTCGCATCGCGCGGACCTACGAATATGCTGTGCGCGTCGGCATTCCTGGCGATCGTCGCGACTACTACCGTTTCAGCGATTCCGTCTGGGCGCGGCGCGCCCAACTCTCGATTGAGGCGAGCGCCGCCTCGCGCGTGATGGCTGAGCATGGCCTTGCCGCGCTCGGCCCGGATGACGTCAGCGCGCGGGAGCGACTGGAGGAGATGCGCGAGTTCAGCGACTTCTCACTTGAGGAGGCGCGGTCCATGCAGGCTCACTGGATCGAACGCCAGCGGGCGCTGCGGGCGTCCTTTGCGGCGAGACGCGCCGGGAGAAAGGCGCATGTGACGTCTCACCATCAAACCGACATCACCAGCGCAGGAGCCAGTGATGACGCTGTAACCGTCGAACGAGACCAGTAGCCCGCTCGCGTGCGCGGCGCAGATGAGTGGGCGCCAATGACAAGTATAGGTTCTGTATCTGGCGCGTATGCGCCGCATCCGCATCGAATGGGCGCGCCTGGGCAGTTCCAGACGCGACGGAGAGATTGCTGAGATGGCGACAACATCTTCGGTGACGCCAGCGGCCTCATTATCATCAACGACGTCACTCGTTCAGGTCGAAGATCTGACCAAGCGCTATGGCTCCAGCCGTGGCGTCGAGGACGTGAGCTTCGCGATTCGCGATGGCGAGGTATTCGGTTTCCTGGGGCCTAACGGCGCCGGCAAGACGACGACCATCCGCACGCTGATGGGCCTGCTGCGCCCCACGGCGGGGCGTTCGGTCATCGGTGGACTCGATTGCTGGGCGCAGGCGCCTGAGGTCAAGCGATTGGTAGGCTATCTGCCGGGTGAGTTCAGCTTCGATCCCGGCCTGACAGGCGCGCAGATTCTTACCTATCTCGCCAATCTACGCGGGGGCGTAGATCACGCCTACCTCACGCAGCTGGTCGAGCGGCTGGAGCTGGACCCCAGCAGGCGCTTTCGTGAATATTCGCGCGGCAATAAGCAGAAAGTCGGACTGGCGCAGGCCTTCATGGGCAAGCCGCGTCTGCTGATCCTCGATGAACCCACCAGCGGCCTCGATCCGCTCAACCAGCAAGAGTTCTACAAGCTGGTCGCCGAGACACGCGCGGATGGCCGCTCGATCTTCCTCTCATCGCATATTCTGCCTGAGGTCGAGCATACCTGTGACCGCGTAGGAATTATCCGTGAGGGCAAGCTGGTGAAGGTCGGCGGCGTGGGTGAACTGAGAGACCTGCGCCAGCGGGTGCTGGAGGCGCAGTTTAGCGGCCCAGCGGAGGCGGCGTGGTTCAGCGGCCTGCCTGGCGTCCTCTCCGTGACGACAGATGAGCCGAGCACCGCGCGTGTGACGTTGACTGGCGACATGGCCGAGGCGCTGCGTGTGGCGGTCGAGCATGGCGCGCTCAATGTTGTGACCCATGAGCCAAGCCTCGAAGACATCTTCCTGCGCTACTATGAGCCGGTGAGTGAGCCTGTCGCCTAGCCTACCCGATGAGGTGGCGGGAGACGACCTTCGCAGTGAGAGGACAGGTGAGCGCATCATGGCGACACTAGCGGCCCGCCCAGCGCAGGTGAGCGCGGGCTGGGCATTCCGTGCGGTTTGGAGCAAATCGCTGCGATCCTATCGGGTAGCGATTCTGGCCTGGGGCATCGGCCTGGGACTGCTCCTGATGGCGACCGCCGCAGCCTCGCCATCCATCGCGACGGCGGCGGGGCAGCTCTCCTCGGTGACGCAGAGTTTTAGCTTCTTCGGCAATCCCGTGGCCATCGGCACGCCACAGGGCTACATCACCTTCAAGTTCCTGGGGTTGCTGCCCTTGCTTATCGGCATTTGGACGATCATCGCCGGGGCGCATCTCACCCGTGGCGATGAGGAGCGCGGCTCACTCGATCTGCTGCTAGGCGAGCCGCTGAGCCGGAGACGTCTGTTCGGCGAGAAGGCTCTCGCGTTTGCGATTGGAACCGTGTTGATGGGCGCGCTGATCACGCTTGGCCTGATGCTGGGCCTTGCCGCGGCCAAGCTGCCCGCTGATCCCGGCGGTTCGCTGCTGGCCGGAGTGAATATCATTCTGTCAGCGTTCATCTATGGCGCGCTGGGACTGTTCTTCTCGCAGTTCACGCGCACGGCGGGCGCGGCGGCGGGCATCGCGGGCGCTTACATGGCGCTCGACTTCCTGGTGGCAGGCGCCATGCGCTCCAGCGCTGGCCCGGAGTGGGTCTCGCGCCTGACGATCAACTACTACTCCGAGCTGAGCAAGCCGATCATTGCGAACTACGGCGCGAATCCCGGCGCGCTGCTCGTGCTGCTGGCGATCAGCGTCGTGTTGGTGGCGGCGAGCATGTGGCTTTTCGAGCGGCGCGACGCGGGCGATGTGGTGAAGCTCTGGCCGCAGCGATTCAGCCAGGCCGCTGCGCGCCGCTCGCAGGTCGCTCCGGCGACGACGCTGACCCGCGCGCAGAGCGACCTGTCGTTGCGTGGTGTGACAGCTCGCGCGCTGACTGCCAGCCGGCTCCCCATCTTCTGGTGGATCGTCGGCATCACCATCTACGGGGTTTATGGTGTCTTCATCGCCCAGGCGGCCGAGAAGGTTTTCGCGAAGGCCTTCCAGAGCAGCGCGGTTCTCAAGGTGCTCTTTAGCGGCTCGAATCTGGCGACCAACAATGGCTTCATCGCGGCGATCGAATTCACCTTTATCCCCTTCATCATTGTGCTTGCGGCGATGTTCTTCGCCATCAACTGGGCGCAGGATCTCGATCGGGGACAACTGGAGAACATTCTGAGCGAGCCGCTACCACGCTGGCGGCTGCCATTGGAGCGCTTCGTCACAGTGGTCGTCGGGACCGTCGGGCTGGGACTGGTCGCGTGGCTTGCGCCGCTGGTGGGCGGCGCGCTCTCCGGCCTCACCCTGGATGGCGGCCTGCTGGCGAGCGCCGGCCTGGGCATGATTCCCCTCGGTCTGATCACGGGCGCGCTGGTCTATGCGCTGGCTGGCCGGATTGGCTCGGGGACGATCCTTGGCATCGTGGGCGGGCTGGCGTCGCTCTCCTTCCTGGTCGAGTTGCTGCGCGGCATGCTCAAGCTGCCAGACTGGACCCTCAACCTCTCGATCTTCCATGTCTATGGCGAACCCATGTCCAATGGGATCAACTGGACGGGGACGCTCATCATGTTGGGGCTGGCCGTGGCGCTGCTCGCACTCGCGACTGTGCGCTTCACCAGAGAAGACGTGCATCAGTAGGTGAGCGAGTCGCGCTAGAACTCGCTAGAACCCGCTAGAACACGAGTGCGCCAGCTATGCTGTGTTGAGGCATAGCTGGCGCACTCGTGTTTGGAGGAAAAGAATCGCTACGACGTAGCGTCAGGCCGGGGGCTAGGGATGGCTAGATGCGCCCGGTGTCACGGAGGGTTTGCCATGGGAGCCAGAATTGCCCGGCGCGCTGCTCGATGCGCCGTGCGTGCCGCTGGATGCCCCGTGGCTGCTCGATGATGACCCGCCTTTGCCCTGGCTGTGTTGCTTGCGCTCCTGTTGACCGTGCTGGCTCGCGAAGGACGAGACACACTGGCCAATGCCATGTGTACCTGCCTTGAGCTCTGACTTGCAGGTCTGCACCTGGGCTTTCACCTGTTGGCCAAACGCGCCATTAGCCGCCGCGACCGTCGCTCCGGTGGCTGCCCCACCACCGACAACCAGCGTGCCAGCCAGAATCAACGCCGCGACTTTCGCCTTCGCCGCCGCAGCGACCGCGGACGTAGCAGTTGTAGTTGCGCCCATAGAGTCGTTTCTCCGTCTGATGCCCATAGCATGCGCCCAGGCTGGCTTATTCGGATGGGAGCGCTCGTCAATGCGTTCCGTTCAATGCCCTATCGCAATGCTAGTTGCGCTAGAGACTCACTTTGTTACGGGGCGCCGCGCACAGTCTGTGTGGCCTGACCTTTGGGCTAGCCCCCTGGGGCGTCTGTGTCGCCCCAGGGGGGTCCGCCACCACTGGCGCCCGGCGCAGCAACCTGCCACAACATGAGCCCACGTTCAACTTCCCGGACGCTGGCGCCGTACACTACGCAGGAGCGGGAACGAGGCGCGACGTCCGCTGACCGTGGAGGCAGCGCCGCCAGGACGCCCGCCAGTCTTACCTCAGACGGAGCGAAAGATGGAGCGGAGGGAGCGCGGCATATGACGATGAGCGCGGGGGTCAAGCCATTCGAACAGATTCCCCTCGTCGAGCTACCAGACGATTACCAGACACGCACTGGCCCATTTCTGGCCGAGATGTATCGCAAGCACGGTCCGATCTTCCGGGCGTCGAACTTCAATATGGATATCGTGTATCTGGTGGGACCCGAGGCGAATCGTTTCGTTCTGCTCTCGGACCGCCTGAAGTTTTCGCATCACGAGGGCTGGGGCAAGCTCTTTAGCGTCTCCTATCTCTTCGGTGATGGTCTACTTTCGATGGATGGCCCTGAGCACGACGCGCATCGTCGCATCATGAATCCGGCGTTCGCCATCTCCTATATGGATCGCTATGTGCCGCTGATGAATCGCATCATACGTGAGCGCATCGCCACCTGGGGCGAGCGTGGCGAGGTGGATGTCTATGAGGAGGCGCGCAAGATCACCTTTGATGTCGCCGCCGAGGCGCTGACGGGGCTGCGCGCTGGGCCAGAGGTTGACCGTTTCCGTGAGGTCTTCTCGCAGATGCTGATGCTGGGCATGATGGTCAGCAGCCAGCAGGAGTGGGATACGCGGATGACTGCCCTGCGCGCCGAGCTGGACAGCCTGATTCGCCCAAAGATCGCCGCGCGCCGCGCGCATCCCACGGACGACATCCTCGGATTATTGGTGACGGCGAAGGATTCCAGCGGGCAGCCGCTGAGCGACGAGCGCATCATCGCCCACGCGAACATCCTGCTGGTCGCAGGCCACGAGACCTCGACCAGCCTGGCCTCGTGGCTGCTCTATCAGCTCACGCAGCAGACCGAGATCACGCAGCGTGTGCTGGATGAGCAGCTCGCGCTGGTTGGCCCGACCGCTGAGCCGACGCTCGACGACATCAAGCGCATGAAGTACCTTGATCTCGTGCTGCTAGAGGCGGAGCGCGTGTATCCTCCGGTCAGCAATGGACCGCGCGGCGTCGTGGAGGATTTCGAGTTCGCAGGCTACCATGTGCCAGCGGGGACGTATGCCTTCTACTCCATCGCGGCGTCGCACCTGTTGCCAGAGGTGTTCGCCCAGCCGGAGGTGTTCGATCCTGAGCGGTTCGCTCCGCCACGCGAAGAGCATAAGCGCACGCCATATGGGCTGGTGGGCTTTGGCGGGGGGCCGCGCGTCTGCATCGGTATCAACTTCGCCAAGGTCGAGATCAAGGCGCTAGTCTCCCAGGCCCTGCGGCGCTATGAGCTGGAGGCGGTTCCCGACCAGACGCTGGTGCAGTTCTATCGCGTGACCGCTGTGCCGCTGTACGGCATCCGGCTGCGTGTGCGCGAGCGTGACAAGGTCGAGTAGAGGACAACGCGCATGGCGGACAGCGATGGACCTGCGCCCAGGCACGAACGCGAGCCAGAAGCACTGAACATTGAGGTCAGCGAGTTGTCGTCTGCAGACACGGACGGCGCTGGCCCCACCCCGTGGTATCGGCAGTCGGTGTCGATGCCACGCGGGCTGGTGGCGGCTGCGGTCGTGGTGATTGTCATGCTGGCGCTGCTTTCTGCGCCGATCAGTTCTGCGCTTGTCGCCCTTGGTGGGCGTCTGGCCCCTACTCCAACCGTCGCGCATAGCAACTCCTATTCGCAGTTCCGCGTCGTTACTCCGACGGCAACGCTTTCACCGTCACCTACACCCTATCCGACGGCAACGCTGGCCGCGCCTGCCCTTGGCGCTGTTCCAGCGACTTGCCCGCAGGGAGCTGCGCTGGTTCCATTCGACACGGCTACCATCATTCCTGGCATTGGTGGGACAGACGTGTGGATTGTGGGTCCATTCAGTGGGCCACGCGCCACGGCGCATCTTGCCTCCATGTATCCCAGCGACTATACGCCGCTTGGCTGGCCACTTCAGATTCAGGTAGCTATCGCTTCGACTGGCACACTGCCAATCACGCTGACGGGCCGCGACTTGCGCACGGGCTACCCGCTCTGGTTCCAGGCGAACGACCCGGGGACAGGGGCGCCGCCCGCCACGCCATCACTGACGATCGATCCCACGCAGCTTCAATCTTCCACTGGAGACGGCAAGTGGCTGCTCTGGTTTGGCGTGCTCTATCTGCCGGAGGCAAGTTGCTATATCATCCAGTCTGCGTGGGCTGGCGGCGGGTGGACTGCTAACCTCGCCGCAGGACGGTAGTCGCCAGAGGCCAAACGAGAAAAGCCAGCGCCCCGAGGTGGAGCGCTGGCTTTCGGTGAAATGGGTAGACGCTAGAACATGGCGGGCTTGAGGGCGACCGCCTTCCGCAGGGACTCCAGGTCGCGCACAGTGTAGTGTAGCTCGGCGGCGAGGCGGGCGACCTCGCGCATGTTGCCAAAGTACGTCATTTGCATGTCAATCGCCATCAGCATGCCCAGCAGCAGCGCCTCTGGCAGCGCCTCGCGCTCGACCGGCGAGAGCTGGCGGGCGCGCGCATAGCTGGCGACTGTGGCGCGCAGCAGCGGCGGTCGCCGATCGCCCAGCCCCCAGGCGAAGTCGAAGAGCGCCGTATCCACATGAGCGCGCTCGAAATCCAGAATACCCGAGATGCTGGAACTGATCGCGTCGCCGCGCCAGAGCACATTCGACGACACGAAGTCACCGTGAACGACGACCTTGGGAAGCTCTGGATACAACTCAGCGAAGTAGCGTCGCGCCAGGCGGTCGCGCACATAACCGAGCAGGTCAGGCGGTAGCTCCGGGCGCGGCTGCCAACCCTCGAGCACGCGGTCCACCACATCGAGGCTCCAGGCGTTCCACGGAGCGAATGGCTCGCCCTCCGGAGTGAACCCCTCCATCGCGGCGTGGAGCGCGCCAAGTGTCTCGGCGGCTTTGGGGCGTCCCCACATCCACTCTCGCTCACTCGCGTGGCGTCCGTCGAGCGCATGGTAGAGCGCCCAGTAGGTATCGCCGATGCGTGTGAAGGTGGCGCCGTCGCGGTCGGGCGCGACCCGTGGCGCGGGCAGCCCTTCTTCGATGACCCGCTGATGAATGCTATGCGTGTAGGTGATGGATTCCGGGGGAAACCAGGGATGAAACTGCTTCAGATAGTAGCGTTTTGCCCCTGAGCGCACTTCCCAGAAATGCGCGCGTGGTCGTTGGGTCTCAGTAGCGGCAGGCTTTGACACCTGCCATCCGGCGAGCGGATAACGCTGGAGCGCCTCGGCTACCAGATCGCTCGCGTACCACTCGTCGAGTGAGAGCGCTTCGCCAGCCAGCCCCAGGTCCTCAGCGCAGGATTCACATCCAATCAACTCGCCCGCTGGATTCACCACAAGCTCACGCAACACACGATGGCAATGCGGACAGGCGAGCGGCGCTTCCGCATCTGGAGATAGTGGCGCAGTCATACCTTCTCCTTGAGTTGAGTAGACCTCCGCAGGGCGCTTGCTTCGTCGCAGTGTGCAAGCCTCTACGCAATAGATCGCCAGCGAAGGAAATAGCTCATTGTCTGATTGTAGCTGAACCCCGCATGGAGCATAGGCAAGCGCCCTAACTCGGTACAGTCATCCCAGTCTCAAGCTAGGACTACGTGACTAGCACATTCGCGTAACTGGCTTCCTGCCAGTCACAACAGCGCGCATTGTCAGGGTTGACAGCCAGAAGAGGCGTGAGCGTATACCCGTCGCGCTCCGCAGGTGAGCGCGGTGTGGCACTCAGTATAACAGAATGTCTGCGCGAAAGTAATCGTATGGGAATACTGACCTATTGGGCGTCGAAATGCAACGCCGCCTGCTCCATCCAGCCCGCTTCACAGCGGCGCTCACGCCATCTGTGAGGTTGGACGAAGGATTGTTCAACTGCGCGTTCGGCGTCTGGTTGGCGTTCAGCAAAATGGCGTAATCCTATCCCTGGATAGGTGAGCCGTTGGCTGTGTGTGGCCTCACTCTTGCAGTACACAAGTCGCATGTGGCGCTGCTACAGCTACGCATTGCGTTACACCGCGTTGCGGGTGGGCTGCATCACATGTCTCGGGGCACGATGTCCTGAGATCTCGAATCTAAGAAGGGAATGACCATGCTCGACAATCAGGGACTACAGGGAAACTTCGCGGATCAGCAGATCATGGAAGGTACGCCGGTCTACGATGTGAACGGTGACAAGGTCGGCGAAGTCAGTGATCGCGGACTGCAGCGCAAGGCGTTGATCGTTCACAAGGGGCTTATTTTCACCAAGGATCTCTACGTTCCGCTCAGCGCGATTCGCGGACAGGATGCGGATGGCGTCTACCTGAATCTGGCGAAGGATGACATCAAGAGCCAGAACTGGGATCAGCCACCGACTGAGAGCACGGGCGCCGCGCCTGGCTTCATGACGAATTCGACGGCGACCGGCGCCGCTAGCACGACAACTAGCACGGCAAATACCGGCGCCACAGTGAATGATGTCAACATTCCACTGCGCGAGGAAGAGCTGGTAGCCGACAAGCAGCGCCAGCAGGTTGGCGACGTGCATCTCCATCGTGATGTCACACAGGAGCGCCAGACCATTCAGGCGCCAGTGACGCACGAAGAGGTCACGATCGAGCGGCGCCCGGGTAGCGACAACATGTCTGGCGATGACGCCTTCACCGATAAAGACATTGATGTCCCCGTCATGGGCGAGCAGCTCAACGTGGCCAAGGAGGCGCATGTCGCTGAGGAAGTTCACCTGCGCAAGGATCGTGTGACGGAACAGCAGCAGGCGTCAGATACGGTGCGTCGCGAGCGCCTCAACGTCGATGGTCAGCCCGATAGCCTCATCAACGAGGCCGACAGCGCAGACTATGGCGCGACAGACGCCACGAATGCGCCAGACAACAACAACCCGCTGCCGTAGCGTAGCGGCGACATACCTGTCGTGGTGACGCTCAACGCGAGCGGGATATGTTGATTGAGCACATGGACATCAGGCGAGGCCAGTAGCGAGCGTCAGCCCGCCACTGGCCTCCGTCGCGTTCTCAGTGGCGTGGCGTTGGCGCCATGTGGCCCAGGCGACAAGGAGGATGCTATGGATTCGTACAGTGAGGCGCCCAATGATCTCGTCGTCCACGGTGAAGTGATTACCCCGGGTGCGCTGGTCGAGGCGAACGATGGGCCAGTTGGCCGCGTCGAGCGCATCATTGGCCCGCACAATGAGCGACATGGCCCGACCTCGACAGGCTCGTTCCTCGTGCAGACGCCAGAGGGCCAGACGCTCGACATCGCGGCTGACGCGGTCAGCCATGTCGTCCCTAACCAGCCAGCGCCAACCGTCTATTTGCGGGTGAGTCGCGCGTTTCTGGGCCTCTCGAGCCTGGAGGAGGCGCCACAATCATCGATGCCCTCGCCTGCCACAGATACGGCGATGGCGGCGCCCGCGCCTGGGATGACGACCACGGGCGAGACAGAGCGTGAGCGAGTCGAGGGTGAAGATGTTACTGTTCCGCTCTCGGAGGAGCGACTGACCGCCAGCACCGAGTGGCGTGAGCGTGGGCGCGCGCATATCCATAAGCGCGTGGCCTACGAGAATCAGCGATTGGTCGTGCCGCTGAATTATGAAGAGGTGGTCGTGGAGCACCTCTCGCCTGAGAGCTTCGACGCCGATGCGCCTCGCGCGGAGGATGAGCTGATCATCCCCATCGTCGAGGAACGGCTGGTCGTGCGCAAGGAGACCTTTGTGCGAGAGTACGTGCGCGTGCGAAAGCAGATGACGGTCAAGCAGTATCAGGTGCGCGGCCAGGTGCGGCGCGAAGTCGTGCAGGTTGACGAGTCGCCGGACCCGCAGTTTGGCGACCAGGCGGCTTCACTCGTGCGTGAGTCGACGCCTGACGCTCGCTCCACAGACTCGCCAACAACGCCAGCGCTGTAGCTGCCCGGGCCATCGGGCCAGCCGGCCAGCAGCCCGCCAGCTACTGCCAGCTACTGCCAGGCGCTGTCAGGCGTCCGGACGCGCGCCGCTGCCGTCCCAAGGACGTGGCGCGGCTGAGCGGCCATGACTCTGCGCCTCTGGATTGACGCCATTGGGCAGCGGCTTGCCGCGCAACCCTGCCAGCAGATTATGCGCCGCCTGGACCGCCATCGCGCTCCGCGTGACATGGCTGGCGCTCGCCATGTGTGGCGTGATCAGCGCGTTTGGCAGTGAGTAGAGCGGATGCTCGGCGGGCAGTGGCTCGGGGTCCGTCACATCAAGCGCCGCCCCGCCCAGCGGTCCATCGCGCAGGGCGAGAACCAGCGCGTCGGTATCCACGATGGCGCCGCGCGCCGTGTTGATCAGGATGGCGCCGCGCTTCATCTGTGCGAGGCGCTGCGCGTCGAGCAGACGCGCTGTCTCGGACGTCAGCGGCGTATGGAGGCTCACGAAGTCGGACTGCGCCAACAGGTCATCGAGCGAGGCATATTCCAGCCCAAGCTCGCGTTCCATCGCCTCGTGGCGGGTCCGATTGGTGTAGAGCACCTGCATATCGAAGCCCCGAGCGCGCCGCGCGACCTCTGAGCCAATGCGTCCAAGGCCGATCAGCCCGAGCGTGGCGTGGTGAACATCAACCCCAAGCAGCAACATCGGCCCCCACGTCGTCCAGCGGCCCGCGCGAGCGAAACGCGCCCCCTCCGGCACACGGCGCGCAGCGGCCATCAGCAGGGCGAAGGCGAAGTCGGCAGTGGATTCAGTCAGGGTATTCGGCGTATTGCCGACGACGATTCCGCGCGCCGTCGCCGCCGCGATGTCCACATTGTCATACCCCACGGCGAAGTTGCTGATGACCCGCAGGCGTGGCGCGGCGTCCATCACATCGCCGTCAATGCGGTCGGTGAGCAGCGTGATCGCGCCATCGGCGTCGCGCAGCTCGCGCTCCAGCGTGGCGCGCTGTGGCGGATCATCCCCTTCCCAGACGGTGACGTCGCACACATCGGCGAGCAGGCGCAGCCCCTCGTCGGGGATGCGTCGCGTCACATAGATGCGCGGTTTGCGCGGCTGTACACTCGCTTGCTCGCTCGCGCTCATCGCCTACCCTCCCGCTCGCTCAGTTGCGCGCCCACCCGTGCCGATCAGGGGAGCGCCTGGGCGAAGACGCGCAGAAAATTGCCGCCCATGATTCCGGTGATCTCGTCGTCGCTGTAGCCGTGGGTCCGCAAGCCATCGGCAAGCGAGCCGAGGTCAGCCACGGTGTCGAACGGCTGCGGTGTGGACTCGCTGCCCGCGCCGCCATCGAAGTCGCTGCCGATGCCGCTATGGCGCGCGTCACCCACAAGCTCGCGCACATGATCGAGGTGACGCAGGACCGCATCCATGCCAACGGGGCCTTGCGCGGGCGTCCAGCCGGAGACGAGGAAGCCGTTGTGCAGGACGACGCCAATCACCACGTTGCGCGCGGCGGCGGCGCGAATCTGGTCGTCGGTGAAATGGCGGTCGGTGGGTAGATAGACACGGCTATTGGTATGGCTGGCGATGATGGGGCCGCCATAGCGTTCGAGCGCCTGCCAGACGGCGTCGTCAGCCATATGGCTGAGGTCAAGGATCATGCCGAGCCGCTCCATCTCGGTCAGCAGCGCGAAGCCGATGTCGGTGAAGCCGCCAGGATGACCCGTGCCACCACAGTAGCGCGAGCCGCGCCAGGTCGGCCCTATGATGCGCAGGCCCGCCGCGTACCACTGCTCCAGGTCGGCGGGGTCGCGGATGGGGTCGGCGCTCTCCATTAGCGGGAGGAAGCCGACGGGGCGCTTGTCGGGGCTGGGCGCGGCGGCGAAGTCATGGGTGAGCGCGTCGAGGTCAGCGCGCGAGCCGATCAGCCGCGCGCCCATGTCGTCTGGCTCGGCGGCGAGCCCCTGGTAGTAGCGTATCTGCGCCCAGCCATCCGCGGTCATCGCGTCCTGCTCCTCTGGCATGCAGAAGATGGTGGAGCAGACGAGGCCGACGCCGCCACGCCGGTGCTCTGGTAAGCCGATCATCGCAGCGTCGCGCATGCCCGTCAGTGTCTGGCCGCCGGAGCTGGCTTCGTCCGCGGGCGCTGTGGCCGACTCGCGGGCGCGCTGCTCCATCGCGGAGCGGCGCACATCGCGGTCGTGGTGCAGCGCGTTATAGGCGATATCTTCGTGGGCGTCGACGATGAACATGCGCGCAAAACTCCTCAGACTCGGCGAGACAGCGGTGTCGCTGTCAGTGTACGCCACCTTGTCAGGATTCAGGATGGTGGTCGCGCTGTGGTCGCTGTGGTGTGCGGGTCACTGCGGCTGCTGGTTGTACTCCTCGTCGGTGACGTGCTCACCCCAGGTCGCGCTCCTGCCTTCGTCGTCCACTTCGAGCATCGCGAGGTGCGTCATGAAGCGGTTGGGAGCGGCGCCGTGCCAGTGCTCCTCGCCTGGCTCGAAGAACACCCGGTCACCCGGGCGGATGACCTCGATTGGCCCACCCCGACGCTGCGCGCGCCCTTCACCCTCGGTCACCCAGATGGTCTGGCCGTTGGGATGAGTGTGCCACGCCGTGCGGGCACCCGGTGTGAAGTGGACGCTGCTGGCGCTGATGCGCGAGCCTCCAGACGGAGCCGCAGCCGTATCAACGTAGACCACGCCGGTGAACCAATCGCTCGGTCCGGCGTTGGTTTCAAGGGAGTTCCTGATGACCTGCATATCATTCTCCTTGGTTGTGTTGTGCCGCCTGGCGGGTCGCTATCGCAGGCTTAGAGTTCCTGTCTGGTTGGGCGAAACAAAATCTCGTTGATGTCCACATCGTCCGGCTGGCTCATGGCAAAGACGACCATGTTGGCAAAGGACTCGGCCGGGATGGCGATCTCATAGAGTTGGCGCACATTCGCGGCGATGTCGGGTTCGGTGATACTGTCAGGCAATTCGGATGCGACCGCCCCTGGCGAGATGACAGTGGTCCGGATGTTGTACGGCTTGACCTCCTGTCGCAGACCTTCAGAGATGACCAGAACCGCCGCTTTGGTCGCGGCGTAGACGGCGCTGCCTGGTCGCACCTTGTGTCCAGCGACCGATGACACGTTGATGATGTGGCCGCTGCGCTGCTCCTTCATGTGTGGCAGCGCGGCGCCGATGCCATAGAGCATGCCCTTGAGGTTCACGTCGATGGTGCGGTTCCAGTCCTCCACTTTGAGGCGCTCGAGCGGCGAGTGCGGCATCAGACCGGCGTTGTTGACCATGACGTCGACGCGCCCATAGGTCTGCATCGCCTGATCCACCAGACGCCGCACCTGCGCGTACTCGGTCACGTCGGTCTGCACGGCCGCGTCCTTCCCCAGCGCAAGCTCCTCGGCGAGCGCCTGTAATCGCTCGATGCGTCGCGCCCCGAGCACCAGCCTGGCGCCCTCCTGCGCCAGCCGCCGCGCCGTGGCTTCTCCCAAGCCGCTGCTGGCCCCGGTGATGACGACCACTTTGTCCTTGATTCCCTGTGTCATCGTGTCTCCTTGTCGCATGTCTTGTATTGCGTTTTGTATTGCGCCGTTTCTGGCTCAGCGATTGGTCAATCGCTCCATCTGTTCAGAGTATCTGGGGATGATCAGCTCGTGTTTGTCGGGCGCTGGACCATAGCTTTGGCTCATCCCCATGCAGCCGAGGCCGAGGGCCGAGACGTCTAGAGCGGTAGCCCCAGTTCCAAGTGTGCGCTTTTGCATTCGTCTTCTCCGTTTAGGCGCGTGGCGTAAGCTTGAGCGTCGCCGCTCGCGCTTGCGGGCTGACGATGCTATCGACAATGCTTTTGGCGTAGCGGTGGTACTTCGCGCGGTACGCGGCGTCGAGCGCATCATTCAGATCGTTCACCTCATCGAGTCGAACGTCTTTCTGGACACCGCCGGCGTCAATGCGCGCTTCGTGGCGATCCTGAACGCCACGGAACCAGGCAGCGCCGCGCCCGTTCACGGATCGAACGTAGAGGTCGTCGCCGTAGCGAACAACCCAGATCGTCACCGGACGGCGCAGGGTACCGTCGCCTCGCAGCGACGCGATCTCCAACTCGTCCGCCGCTCCAATCTTCATGAGTTCGTCGCTCGTCCACGCAGTCATTAGTAAGTCTCCTTCGTCATGTCCGGAATGTTCGGACTGCTGGCTACGACGCGCGTATGGCGCTTGCGCTGTTCACTCTCCAGGCGGGAAGTCTGTGGAAGCGGCGAGCTCGGTTTGCGATTCTATGTTGGCGCTCTCCTTGCAGAAAAGTCCAGCGCGTAGCCTACGGCCGCCAGACATTTCCGCTGTCTGACGCTCACGATACACGCTCTGAAGCGTGCGATGGTAGAATGTTTGTCGAGAGAGATTGGATGATCCTGCAAATCTTCAAGACCCGCGCCAGAGCGACCAGTGAAGAGGCTCCCATGGATATGATGACCCTGGACACGATGACTCACCAGCACACGGAACGCCAGAGAGAACGCGAGGCGCAGCAGATGCAGGCGCTTCGCGAGGAACTGGTCGAGCGGATCGCGCGGGTTGTTCGCACAGATGGAACCGTCGAGCCGCTCACGGGGCTCTACCTGGCCCGCGCCTCCTTGCCTATGGAGCCGCTACACAGCGTGGTCGAGCCATCCTTGTGCTTGATCGCCCAGGGGAGCAAGGAGATTCTGCTTGGCGCCAGCCGCTACCGCTACGATTCCGAGCACTATCTGCTCACGACCGTCGATCTCCCACGCGTCAGCCAGGTCCTCGAAGCGTCAAAGGAACGGCCCTACCTCAGTGTTCGCCTGGAACTTTCTCCTGCCCTCGTTGGCTCGGTCATGATTGAGTCTGGCCACACGGAGTCTCCCGGCCCAGCGGATATGCGGGCTATCGATGTCAGCGGGTTGGATGCGGGTCTGCTGGACGCCGTGGTGCGACTTGTCAGGCTTGTGGATTCTCCCGCCGAAGCGCGGGTGCTCATGCCGCTGGTTACGCGGGAAATTGTCTATCGCCTCCTGATAGGGGAGCAGGGCGGCCGATTGCTTCACCTGGCGCTGTTGGGGGGCTACACTCCCCGCATCTCCAGCGCGATCGAGCGACTCCGTCAAGACTTCGCCCAGCCCCTACGTATCGAACAACTCGCGCGCGAACTGGGCATGAGCGTCTCGGGGCTGCACCACCACTTCAAGGCGGTCACGGCGATGAGTCCACTGCAATTCCAGAAGCGGCTGCGGCTGCTGGAGGCTCGCCGTCTGATGCTGGGCGAAGACCTCGACGCGGCAGGCGCCGCCTTTCGGGTGGGGTACCGCGACGCGTCACACTTCAATCGCGAGTACAAGAGCCTCTTCGGCGTTCCCCCAATGCGCGACGTGCAACGGCTGCGGGGAGTGGTTCTGGAGAGCGCTGGCCAATAGCCATCAGGCGGACGCTCGCGCGGCGCATTGGTCACCGTGTCGCCCATTTTCCAGAAGCTGTATGTTTGTGCTACAGTACCAGACACATGAGGTTGTCACGGCTTTGCATAGTGAGCATGCTGTGTTTGTGTAGCCGCTCACGCGAGTGCGGCGCCCTGTAGCAGGGCGCCCCGGACACCAACTGTGTGGGCCACAACGGCAGGACCAACGACCTTGGCGCCAGCGGCGCGCCGACCACAGCGCCCGAGAGCGCATGACCCAACCCATAGGACCGATCCCAACGCCAGTACATCCGTGTTCCTGATCTCGCAGATTCCGCAGCATCGCTTCCGCGACGGCGCGCAGCTTCAACGGCTCCAGCTGTGATGCGCGCCTGTCGTGTGCGATAGGTGATGGTTGTTCACGTAGCGTGTCTGCTGTGTAGTCAGTTCCACGAGAGCCGCTCCGTCGCAGGCGCGGTCGCCACGACGCGAGCATCCCTCCCGGCTCCCACATGCCAGCGCGATCTCCCGGCCAGCGGTCTCTCCAGATGTCTCGCGGCACGGCGATGCGCCCGGTCAGATGAGGAAGGACAGCAATGGAGCAGTCAATTCGAGTCAAGGTCAACGGAGAAGATCACACCAGCGAGGTTGAGCCACGCATCCTGCTCGTGACGTATCTGCGCGAGAATCTGGACCTCACCGGCACACATATCGGCTGCGACACGGGTCAATGTGGCGCGTGCACGGTGATGCTGAATGGCCAGCCAGTGAAGAGCTGCATGGTGCTGGCTGTGCAGGCCGATGGCGCGGAGGTCGGGACCGTCGAAGGGCTGGCCACCAACGGCAAGTATCACCCCATCCAGACAGCCTTCTGGGAGAAGCATGGGCTTCAGTGCGGCTTCTGCACGCCGGGCATGATGATGGCGGCGGTTGGCCTGCTGGAGCGCAACCCCAATCCGAGCGATGAGGAGATTCGCGAGCAGTTGGAGGGCAACCTCTGCCGCTGCACCGGCTATCAGAATATCGTCAGCGCTGTGCGCGCCGCCGCTGAGGCGATGCGCGTGGGCGTAGCGCAGCCGGTCGCCGCGACTGGCGGAAGTGGCGCGGGCGGCGCAGGCGGAGAGGAGGCGTAGGCAATGTCGGTCACACGAATGTTTGGCGCTTCGGTCAAGCGCCGCGAAGACCCGCGCCTCATCACCGGCGAAGGCATGTTCACTGACGACTTCAAGCTCGCGGGCATGCTCCAGATGGCCATCCTGCGAAGCCCCTACGCTCACGCGCGCATCACCAGCATTGACACCTCCAGGGCCAAGGCGCATCCTGGCGTGCGGGGTGTCTTTACCGCGAAGGACCTCGAAGGCAAGGTCAACCCAATGCCTTGCGCCTGGCTCGTGCCGGACGCCGACCTCCATGTGCCCAGCTATATGCCGCTGGCGAGCGACAAAGTGCGCTTCGCGGGCGACGCGGTGGCCATTATCATCGCGGACAACTCGTACACCGCCGATGATGCCCTCGACCTGATTGACGTGAGCTATGAGGAGCTTCCCGTCGTCACCAATCAGGAGGAGGCGCTCAAGCCGGGCGCGCCGCAGCTGTACGACAGCGTACCCAACAATCAGGCGTTCCACTGGAAGTTCCGCAATGGCGACGCCGATGGCGCCATGCAGCGCGCCGAGGTGCGGATGAAGCAGCGCTTCGTGCAGCAGCGTCTCGTGCCGAATGCGATGGAGCCACGTTCCGCCATCGCCGATTGGAATGCGGGCGCGGGCGAGCTGACGTTCTACAACACGACGCAGAATCCGCATATCGTGCGCTTCCAGATCGCCGTTACCCAGAACATCCCAGAAAACAACATTCGCGTCATCGCGCGCGATGTCGGCGGCGGCTTCGGCAGCAAAATACCCTACTATCCCGGCGATGCGCTGGCGATTTTCGCCTCACGCATGCTCAAGCGCCCCGTCCGCTGGACTGAAGACCGGCGCGAGAACTTCCTCGCGACCATCCACGGGCGTGACCAGATCATTGATGTGGAGTTGGCGGCGAATCGTGATGGCACGATGACCGGACTGAAGGTGACGAACTACGCCAACATGGGCGCCTATCTCTCGATGGCGGCGCCGGGCGTGCCAACGTGGCTCTTCGCACTGATCGTGCCGGGCTGCTACGCCATCCAGGACTACGCCTGCGATGTCTTCGGCGCGCTGACCAACACCACGCCCACCGACGCCTACCGTGGCGCGGGCCGGCCGGAGGCGGCATTTCTGATCGAGCGCATGGCCGACCTGCTGGCAGGTGAACTGGGCATGGACCCCGTCGAGGTGCGGCGCAAGAACTTCATTCCCGCCAGCGCGTTCCCCTATACCAGTGGTGGCACGCTGCTCTATGATAGCGGCGACTATGACAAGACGCTCGATCTGGCGCTGAAGATGGCGGATTACGAGGGCTTCCGCCAGCGGCAGACCGAGGCGCGCCAACAGGGCAAGCATCTGGGCATCGGCCTCTCGACATACGTTGAGGTCTGCGGCCTGGGTCCCTCGAAGGCAGCCGGCGCGATGGGCTTCCAGGGCGGCTTGTGGGAGCCAGCGACGGTGCGCATACTCGCCACCGGCAAGGTGATCGTGCTGACGGGCACCAGTCCACATGGCCAGGGTGAGGAGACAACCTTCGCGCAGCTGGTCTCTGAGGAACTGGGTGTGCCAGTCGAGGATATTGACGTCGTCCACGGCGACACGAACGCCATCCCGATGGGCTGGGGCACCTACGGCAGCCGCTCGACGGCCGTAGGCGGCACCGCCATCCTGAAGGCGACGCTGAAGGTGGTCGAGAAGGCGAAGAAGCTGGCGGCGCACCTGCTGGAGGCCAATGTCGAAGACATCACTCACGACCACGGGCGCTACTACGTCGCGGGCAGCCCGCAGAAGGTCAAGACAATCCAGGACATTGCGCTGATGGCCAATGTAGCGTGGGATATGCCAGAAGGCATGGCTCCGGGCCTGGAGGAGAATCACTTCCACGACCCGACCAACTTCACCTTCCCCTTCGGCGCGCATATCTGCGAGGTCGAGGTGGATGAGGAGACGGGCGAGACGAAGATCCTACGCTACATCGCGGTAGACGATGTGGGCCGAGTGATCAACCCGATGATCGTGGATGGACAGGTGCATGGCGGCGTGGCGCAGGGTATCGGCCAGGCGCTCTATGAGCATGCCATCTATGATGAGAACGGCAACCTGACCACCGGCAGCATGCTCGACTACACCGTGCCGAATGCGACGCAGGTGCCGTTCATCGAGACGGCGCGCACCGAGACGCCCTGCCCGCATAACATGACAGGCGTGAAGGGTGTCGGCGAGACGGGCGCCATCGCGTCGAGCCAGGCGGTCGTCAACGCCGTCTGTGATGCGCTCTCGCCACTGGGCATCAAGCATCTGGACATGCCGCTGACACCAGAGCGTGTCTGGCGGGCGATTCAGGTGGCCCGCGCCGGTGGGACGACGGGAAACTGATGTGTGATGCGCTGTGGCATCGCAGCGACGTATCGAAAGAGAGGTTGCGCTATGTTTCCCGCGACGTTTGACTATCAAGCTCCAGCGACCTTGAGCGAGGCGCTCTCGCTGCTGGGGCAAGGCGATGGTGAGGTGAAGGCGCTGGCGGGTGGCCAGAGCTTGCTGCCTCTGATGAAGCTGCGGCTCGCTCAGCCCGCGGCGCTGGTGGATCTGCGCAATGTGGCTGAGCTAAGGGGCATTCGCGAGGACGGTGACGGCATCATCCTCGGCGCAATGACAACCTACTTCCAGGCGGTGGACGCGCCGCTCGTCCAGCAGAAGACGCCGCTGATCGTGGAGGCGTTGCGGCAGGTGGGCGATCCACAGGTGCGGGCACGTGGCACGATCGGCGGCAGCCTGGCGCACGCTGATCCGGCGGGCGATCTGCCCGCTGTCGCGCTGGCGCTCAACGCCCGCTTGCACATCGCGGGTCCACAGGGCGAGCGCGATATCTCGGCGCACGACTTCTTCGTGGACATGCTGACCACGGCGCTCGAACCGACGGAGCTACTGGCGTGGGTGCGCTTCGA
>DASQSS010000168.1:0-5832 GCA_035642255.1 Ktedonobacterales bacterium
ATGGCGAAGGATGAGTCGGTGTAGTCGTGCAGGAACATGTTCATTTTCGCCATCGCATAGGTGACGGCGTTGAGCTCCTGCCCGAAGAGGTGCGGGGCGAGCGCGCGCTGCTCCGGATGGCGCTGCTCAAAGAGCAAGCGAGCTTTGATCAATAGCCCGCCACTGCCGCAGGTCGGATCGTAGACCTCGGTTTTGGGCGCGGGATTGAGCAGCTCGGCCATCAGCCAGCCGACCTCTTTGGGCGTGTAGAACTCGCCGGCGCTCTGTCCCTGCCCCTCCGCGAACTTGCGCAGGAGATACTCATAGGCGCGCCCCAGGATATCCGGCTCGGTGTTGCGCAGCCCAAGGCGGTGGCGCGTGACGACCTCGATCAGCGCAGCCAGGCGGTCGTCGTCGAGGGAGCGCTGGCCGCTCTGGCGCTCGTTGTAATCCTTCACATCCAGCACGCCTTGCAGCGGTGGATTCAGCCGGGCGACGGCGCGCATGGCGTCAGTGACGAACTCGCCCAGGCTGCCATCGGCGGGATGTGTGCGCAGCTCGCGCCAGGCATATTTGCTGGGTAGGTAGAAGCGCACAATCGGCTGGCGTCCCACCCGCAGCGCATCCTCATGGTCAGCCTCGATGATCGCCCGCGCCGTCTCCTCGTCGCCATACTGGGTGATGTAGCCCGCGAACTCGTCATCGAAGACATCCGACAGACGCTTGTAGAAGACCAGCGGCAGGATAAAGTCTTTGAACTTCGGCGCGTCCGTCGCGCCACGAATCGCGCACGCCGCATCCCAGAGCCAGGTTTCGAGGGCCGAGATATCAAGACGCTCGTCGTCAGCAGGCATAAAAGGTAGGGTGGATGGCACGGGTATCCCTCCGAGATCGCGTTTTATGGTTGCCCTATAGATCGTGGAGGCGCCAGGCGAGACGCCAAGCACAGTGTGTTCATGGTACGCGCTCACTCCGCCCCGTGTCTATTCCTTTGCAGACACCCGCGAAGGCACGAAAAAAGATGGCTATACAGATGGACTGGGCGCAAGACGCTTCCCATCTGTATAGCCGTTACCGCTCGTTTCAGTGATGAAGGAGGAGCGGCGCGAGGCTGAGCGCCCACACTGCCAGGTTCCAGAAGCCAACGAGCGCCGCGACCCAAACGGCCAGCAGCAGGCAGCCAGAGGGACGACGAGGCGCATGCGCTCGCGCGCAAGTGAGGCTCTGCCGCAGCAGCCGCTCACGTCGTACAACGCCCGGCGCGAGCAGTGTGAGCAGCGCTTCCTGCGGCTCCAGTTCGAGGGTGTCGGCGTACTGGCGCAGCGCCTCCGCCTGCTCTGGCGTCAGCGGCAGCGCCTGCCGCGCTAGCGCCGCGTCTAGCTTGCGCTGGGCGTGCGCGCGCCAGTCCGATCCGCTGGCGGCGCCATCGGCGCGGCCCGCCTGCACTTCCCGCTGAAGCGAGGCGAGGGCGGACCGGGTGACGTAGAACGTCACCGGGAGTTCAGCCGCGGCCGCCACGGCGTCGGCGGGCGTGAACGGCTCGACGACCTCGAACCGTCGCCCATCCGCCGCGTGCGGGAAGGGCTGCGAGGCGTCGTCGAGTGGATCAGACGGTTGCATGGGTTGAGAGAACTGAGAGGGACGAGGTTCCGCGCGCATAGGGACACGCTCCTTTCGTTCAACGCGCCTGCTGAGAGGCGCACAGCACACACAAACGCCGCTGACGCAGTCCTGCCCAGTAGAGAGGGTGGGGACTACGCCAGCGGCAGAGGATACGGGCGGACTGCTCACCTGCGACCCGCCATAGATCCATGCAGCGCCGTCACCTCACTGCCGCATGCCAGCGCGAGCGGTACGGTTGAGACAGGGCTGATCGCTGGAGGAAAGGCGAGCACACAGGTCACGGGGAAACGCGCATGACGCAGCTGGATAGGGCAGGACATGACTGCCGCCGCGCGCTCAGTTCAGGCAGCATTTTGTGCCGATGCCGCAGTCGCCAACGGTCGGAGCAGCCCATCTTCCTTGAGGCTGTAGTACCGTCCGCTGGCGCCCAGGATCACATGATCCAGCAGTTCGATGTCGAAGAAGTCTGCCGCTGCCGCAATCTGCTGGGTTGAGCGGATGTCTTCCGGACTGGGAGTGGTATCTCCGCTTGGATGGTTATGGACCAGCACAATCGCGGGCAGATTGGCGATCACCGCTGGCCGCAGCACCTCCGCCACACGGATGTGTGCACTGTTGACCGTGCCCTGGTAGATCAGGTGACAGGCGCGCACCCGCAGCTTCGTGTCGAGCAGCAGCACACGTAGTTGCTCCTGAACCAGAGTACCCATCTCGGCGCCAAGCAGCGTCACGACATCCGAGGGCATCGCAATATGCGGCGCTACACTCGGCGACGGAGCTTCCGCCGCCAGCGTGAACGTCATCTTCAGCGGTATCGTGCCAGTTCTGGAGGTGCTGGCGGCGCGTGTGGATGCACTGGGATTCCTTCGGGAACTGCTCTTGCGTTGTGATCGATCCGCTCGATTCCTTGTGTGATGGATGGTCATGTCGAATGCGCTCCTCTTGTTGACTGATGGCGACGTCGGACCGTCGCGTAGACGCTGGTCGTGGATGTAATGGTGGGGGACGCTCTCAGGGGACGCGTTCAAACGCGGGCGTCTGTCAGACACGGCGCTCACTCCATCTGTTCCCAGAGGGAAGGCGCCTCCGCAGCGGCTGGAGTTGCTGCGTGATCTTCTGCGCGAGAAGCCGAACCGGAATCAGCGAGGCTGTTGTCGCGCGTAGCGAGTGGCGCCCATAAGCTCTCAGGAGGCAAGCCTGCCAGCGTGTTCGCGGCGTGCGCTGCGGGCGAAAGGGAGCGACGGATACGCTGGTGTCGTGGCTGAGGCGACGCCATCACACCGTGCGCCCGTAGCCACTCCTCCCACGGGTTGCCCAGAGTTGAAGGGAGTGGTTCGCTCGTCGTATGAGGCGCTGCGCTGTGCTGAGCGAACCCGTCATGCGCACTGGGTGACGGCGCTGACAGTGCGCCCGATGCGTCGAGCGCGTGATCATCCTCCTGTGCGGACAGGACAGTGTCCCACGCATCCAGCGCGTCATGTCTCGTCGACGCCTCGCCCTGATCTACCTCTGTATCCTCATCCGCATCCGCGCTCGTCTCATCGAGGTCGCCCGCAATGGCGCCGATGTAGCCGTTTTGCTCCTGCTCGGCAGTCGCCAACTCACGGAAGGTCGCTTCGAGCGATCCCGCCACATCGCGCGCTACGCCATCCTCTTCCGCCAGCACGCTGCGGGCAAGCTCGAGCAGCAAATCGCCTTGCCCGCCCGCGCTCTCGCCTTGGGCGAAGCTGGAGAGACCCTCGCCGGGCAACTTCCCTTCGACCATCAGGCTGCTCTTGATCTTGCTGGCGATCAGCGCCAGCCCGCGCGCCTCCATCGTGTGGTCGTAGACGAGCTGCACCACCCGGACCGGCAGCGTCTGCCCTGGCCGATACGAGCGCCGGGTCGCCTGCCGCACGCGCGTGGTCGAGAAGATCACTTCGTCCACGATGATCGTCGGGAAGTCCAGCAGGTCGAGTCCCACCTCGACCAGGCCAGAGTGGCAGAGCAGCACATCGCAGCCCTCCTCTACTGTCCGCGCCAGCCACGCCTCACGCTGCACCGAGGGAACGGTTCCACTCCGTAGCAGCGCAACGCGAATCGGCTGGCTCGATGGGCGCTGACACACAGCCGATGTGTCAGCGGCGCCTGACGCTTGGCTATGCGCGTCCTCACGCCCTTGCCCGCGCTCATTCCATTCCTGCCGCCAGGCTGCATCGTCAGCCTCTAACAGGGCCTTCAGGCGTGGCAGCAGGTCATACGCGCCCGTGTGTTCCACATACACGAGCGTTCGACGTCCCTCCGCCCGCTCACGGCGCACGAGGTCCAGCAGCGCCCGCTCCTTCGGGTACACCAGCTCCTCTGGCAGCGGCTCCGCCTGGCCCAACACGGTCCCGCCTGGCGCCTGGGTGACGACGCCACGCCAGGGCAGATTAGGTTGCGCCATCAGGCCCTGGAACCAGGCCGCAAGCCCTGAGGTGTCGTAGTGCGCGAGCATATCGCGGAGCGCAGCGGTGGTCTCGCGCTCGAACGCGGTGTAGACCGAGCCAAGGCGATTGCCCATCGGCACGACGACCGCCTCCTCGGTATAGGGCGGCAGCCCCGGCGCGACATCCGCCAACTCCAGGAAAAGGCAGGAGTCGAGCAGATGACGCAGCGCCAGCGGCGAGATGCCCGGAAGCTCCTTGACCAGCGGCTTCTCCTCACGCCGTTTGCTTTTCGCCCCGTCCTGGCGTGGGCCAGATCGGCCCTCGCGGATTTTGAACGTCTTTTGTCGGACGCCGTAGAGCTCCACCCAGCGCTTGAGGTCGCCGTAGCCGAAGGTCGCTCGCAGTTCAGGGAGCAGCCGCCACAGCATCGGATAGAGGTCACTCGCGTGTAGGGTAGGCCGCCAGCGAGTTACCGGTCGTTTGTTGATCGGCACTTTTCCGTCGGCCCCCCTCCGAACCGGACGTGATACTTTCGCATCATCCGGCTCTCCAGTGTCTTATTCCGCGTCTGAGGATGTCTGTGTGTGTCTGTCACGTGCATCGGCGCTAGCGTCGGCGCTGGCGTCGGCGCGCCTGGGACTGCCGTCTACTCGTCCGGCATGCATATCCCAGTGACACCGGCGACAGACGACGAGCGTTTTGCGCCGTCGTTGTGCCATCAACTCCACCCAGGCGGGCCGGGGAGTCCGCCTTTTGGACCCTTTGGGTCTCAGGTCTTTGAGCGCGCGAATGTGGTGCACCTGGACGTTTTCCCGTGACCCACAAAGTTCACAGATATCCGCTAACAGGCGCTTTTCCAGTTCCGTGCGTCCATTGATGACCCTAGGAAGCTGGTCGCGCAGACGTGCAGCCTGTCCCAACTCATTCCACTTGGTATGCGCGAGCGAGATGCCACCCCAAGTCGCCACCAAGGGTGGTTTACCTGCGCGCTCAATGGTGACCTGAAGCGCTTTGCGCGGCCCCTGGGGAGTCTGAATGACCGTCTTGTAGCGCTGGAAGACCTGATTGCACGACATGCGCAACTTGGCCGCCAGCGTCTTGGCAAGCGAGACACTCATGACCCAGTAGAGGTGTTGCAATGCGCCCAGATTGGTCGCCAACTGGTAGTAGTTGACGAGGCCCCGATATTCCGCCTGGTACTGACTGATGATACTGAACGGCGTATCATGCAGCCGCTCCCCACGGTGAATCGGCCGCCCATTGCGCAGATAGCGCGCGCACTTGGCCTTGACTACCTCCTGCGGCACGCGCAAGCCAATGAGCGCATTGGCGGTACGCCGCCGCCGCGCATCAAGCTTGTGGTCATTGTGTTGGACGACCACCTCGTAGCCCAGGAACCGCGCCGCCTCACTGCGCCCATGGGTGATGAGCGTTTTGGTGGGCGACAGGTCGAGGTTGAGGCGCTCGCGCAGGAAGGTGTCGAGTTGTTGCTTGATATCTTCGGCCTCGGCGCGTGACCCCGTGAAGCCGAGCAAAAAGTCGTCTGCGTACCGGAGGTACCGCAAGCGCCGGTAGGCGGGGTCATAGGTGTCGGAGTTGGGCAACGCCTGCAAGCGTGACCGGAGGGCTTCGGCTTGCTCCAGTCGCCCAGTCCGTTTCAGGTAGCCCCGCTGACAGGCGAGCTTGTTGTACTCCGGATTGAGCCGCCGCTCCACGCCTCGCGTGTAGGCTGGTAGCAGCGTCGTTTCCACGAACTGGTCCAGGCGGTCAAGGTAGATGTTGGCGAGCAGAGGACTCACAATCCCGCCCTGCGGTGTGCCAC
>DASQSS010000169.1:0-15071 GCA_035642255.1 Ktedonobacterales bacterium
GTGTCCCGAGACTCCAAATGTAGCATCTGACATCGCTTACGGGTTGCGCAAGGGGCTAGCGTGTGCGCCGAGGCTCCTCGGTTTCCTTGAGCGATGAGTCAAAAGGCGTTGGCGCCCGATCAGAGGTCCACGGCGCTTCGGGCGCCATCAGCGTATGCGCGAGGGAGAGCAAGGTGAAATCATAGTTGACTCGCCACTCGACAAACTCACGCCAGGCCCGTTCGCGATCCTGATGCAGTGGGATGCCGGCGGCGGCCAGACGGCCGAGCGCGTCGTCGAACTCCTCACGTGTCAGGCTGATCGCGTGATGCTTCTGCGGGTCGGGATTGTATGGCGAGGTGAGCGACTGCGCGATGCCGCGTAGCGCGATGGCTCCCGCGCGGATGCACATGCCCGCCTCGGTATTGCGCGGAATGTCGATCGCGGAGAGCATCAGCGACGCCGCATCCATGATTGTGCCGCTCGCCGTCACCCACGAACGATGCGGCGACGACGACCGAAACAGGCTGAGCGCGGCCAGTGTCGTGTGCGTCTCGCCCAGCTCTGTGAACCACTGCTCCCAGGTAAGCCAGAGCTGCGCCATCGTGGCGAGCTGGCCAATATGATGGTAACGCAGCAGCATTTCCACGGCTGAGGGCGGGCTGCCCGCGCGCACCTCCAGCAGGCTGACCGTCGCCTCACGTCGCGACCAGGCGGTATACATCGTTGGCAGATAGCCGATGAAGAGGGCGACCAACATCAGGCCGAGCGCGGCCTCGATGAACGCGAAGATCGTCACGCCCAGTGATGGCAGCGCCGCAAAGCCAAGCGTGAAGAGCGACGAACCACTCAGCAGCATCGCCTGTTGAAACGAGTGCGCTTCCAGCGCCCAGAAGATGCCTGTGAAGCCAAGCAGGATGAACGTCAGCCAGACGAGCGGCAGCATCAGCAGCCCCACTGGTGGATACATCGCCAGCAAAGCGTCGCGCTGCTCGTAGGTGCGAGCGAAGCGCATGAGCATGACGAACACCATGCGCAAGAGGCGAAAGAGTGTCCAGGTGATTTTCGCCCGGATGTTGCGCGGGAGCACAAAGGTGCGAATGATCGAGCGCAGGGTCCACACCACCACAATGGCTCCCAATGCGAAAGCCAGGACGCGCGCGCTCATCACGAAGGCTGCGGGCATGGCATGTCTCCCACCCCTGTGTGTAAGGGCCGATGTCGGCGTCCGGGCCTTGTTTCCGTCATCCGCTTCTCCGCGCGGGAGGTGTTATGTGGCATTTCGTCGCGTCAATTCATCTCTGACTCTCTGACTCGGCGCGTGTGTTTCGGGCGTTTCGAGTGAGCGCCAGGGCTGAGCCGCCATTGCGCTGACGCGGCAGAAACCATAGTCCTAGCAGCGCTGCGCTCACCGCATAGCACAGCGTGGCGACGTAGAACGGCGCGCCGTAGCCTCCTATCGCAATCAGTTCGCCCCCCAGGGCAGCCCCCACTGCCCATGCGGCCTGCCAGCTAATGTTGTACGCGTTGCTCGCCAGTACGCGGCGCTGCGGTGTCACGGCGTCCATCAGCCAGGCCTGCATGGGCGCTGCGCTGGTATTCATGAGGGTTGATCGAACGACGTAGCAGGCCGAGACAACAAGGAGCGCAGGGACAGCGCCCATCACGATCATGAACGGCAGTGACGCCACCTGCGTGACCAGCGCCAGCGGCACGCGGCCAAATCGGTCGGCCAGCGGCGCCGATGCCAGCGAGACGACCGCCAACAGCGCCGTCACCGCCGCAGTCAGCGCGCCATAGAAGGCTGTTGAGGCGCCGAGGCGGTTGACAAAATAGATATTGAGATAGGGAAAGAAGAGGCCCGCGCCGAAGCCGACCAGCGCCTGGCTCACTGAGAAGCGTCCAACTGTGCCGCTGATGGCTTCGCGTGTCTTGCCGAGCAATGCGCCTATGCGCTCGCGCAGCGCGGGCAATGGCGCATCAGTTGTCTCGTCGGGCGTCGCGGCGTCGCTGGCATTTTCGTGATCGCGCATCATCATCACGGGGATGACCGAAGGCACGGCGACGACGCCCGCCACCAACATCGCGAGCTGATAGACGCGGGACTGTGGGTTCGTGAGCAGCCACGGTTGCAGCGCAAGCAGCCAGCCCACTCTCTCATGAAAGCCCGCCGCGATCCAGAGGGGCAGCAATCCACCGATCAGCGAGCCAGAGACGCCCGCGAGGAAGCCAAGCGCGTTGTTGAGGCTGAAGATGGCGTTGCGCTGCTCTGGCTCGCTATTGGCAGCGAGGAAGGGTGAGTTGAGTACAAGAAAGATAGCGACCGACGCGCCAGCGGCTAACGAGGTGATGAGCGTTACGGCGCGAGTTGGCGCGACCAGCTGAAAGAAGATCGCCACGCCGCCGATCAGGTCGGACCACAGCAGCATGGCGCGCCAACCGAGCCGGCGGATCAGTGCGCTCGCGGGCAGGATGCCCAGCGCCCCGCCTGCCGTCGCGACGAAAAGCGCAACGCCGATGAAGGTCGTGCCGTAGCCCAGGCCATCGAGAAAGAGTGTGTAGAGGACGCCAATCGCTCCAGCGGTGAACGCTTGCAGCGTATTGGAGATGAGATAGAGGCGCGCGTTCCGGCGCAAATGGCCGAAACGCGCGAGGGAGTCAGTCAGTTGTCGCCACACCTGCTTGTGATCCGTTCCAGCCCGTGCGCTGGGCTATCAGGCGCTCACTGTCGTGGATGACCCACGATCCGCATGGTCGAGGGCGCGCGGCGCTGGCGGGGTCGGCTTGGCGGCCAGTGGCGCGACCTCCTGCTCGGGCCGTGGTCGGCCAAAGAGGAAGACCCGCAGCCCCTTAAAGAGGCCGATCTGCGCGCCGTGGAAGGTTGCGACCCGCTCGACGATGCGCTCGCCATTGCGTCCGGCGACATCCATGACATGCTGCGCCTGCTCGCCATACTGGTTGACGACAGGAATGACGTTGCGGTGCAGCCACCATGCCGCGAAGGCCAGTCCGCCCATCAGCGCGCACACGATGGCCAGCGCAAGCAGCAGCTCGACCAGCAACAGTGTACCAGCGATCTGACCGAGTGTCTGCAGCCAGAGCGGTGAGGTGGCGAAGGCGCGCTCAGCGCTAGCGATGACCATTGTGCGCCTCCAGCGTCAGCCCGGTCTGCTCCATCTCTGCGCGCTCTTCACGCTCCATCTCGCGCTCAAGCTCCTGGCGACGGCGCTGGCGCTTCTCCGAGCGCGTGCGCGCCTGTCCGCGCCCCAGCACGACCGAGGCGATCTCGCCCGCGCCAAGCACCGCGCTGGCCGTGCGAACGGCTGGCTGCACGCCAAACGAGCTGGCGGTGCGTGCGGTCTCGCGTACTGTCGTGGCGGTCGTCTTGAGCGATTCAAGCGTGGGAATCAGCTCGTCGCGGATGCGCAACACGGTGCGCGTGAGCGAGAAGACGGCATAGATCAGCGCGGCAAGCAGCAACAAGCTGGCGAGCGCCGCGAATACGAGCGTGATGTCCACGACCACCGGCCACCAGCTGAAGATGGTGGCGACCACCACGAAGGCAATGACGATGATCACGGCCACCGCGGCGCCCGCGATGATGAGGTTTTTCTTACCTGCTAACATGGGCTGCGGCTCCTTTAGTGACTCCACACGACGCATCGACTGGAGCGTGCCTGCGCGCGGCTCCCTGCGCGCCTGTTTCAGCCGGTCGGCGCCACGCTCCCCTGATAGTATAGAGCGGGCGATGGCCCCGACAAGTCTCAACTTCGCAAGCGGCGTACCGTTTGCGCGCGCATACGTCACCGACGATCTCGAAAAGCGCCCGTTACCTGTCATGCGCCTGGCGCGAGGCGCATGGAAAAATAGCGAGCACATGCGCGTCAGAGTGGTGTGGCGCAGCATTGGCGCCCATACCGCAATAGTGCGCGGCTTCCGAACCGGACCGCGATACACACGAGGCTGAACGGTATGTCAGCGGGGTACATGTCACCATGCCCACAAGGCTTTATCTTGCCGCTGACCTCGCTTGTGTCGGCGGCCTGGGTCGCGACGTACGCCGTAGTCACCGAGGTGGCGCTGCTGGCGCTTGGGCTGCTGTGGTTCCGGATACGCCGTGTTGTATGGTTTGGCGCGGCGCCGCCAGCGGTCGGCGTGTGCGTCTGCGCGCTACTCGCGCTCGCGCTCGCGCTCGCGCTGTGGATGGAGCGGCGCAATGCACAGCTCTGCTTCGCCGGAGACATCCATTACACGCCCGCCTACGGCGCTCAGTTGAGGCACATCAATGATGTGGCGTTGTGGCAGGCGCATGTCGCGATCGGTGTGATCGCGGCCGTTTGTGTCATCGGGACGGCCCTATGCGCCTGGACGCTGGTTCGTGGGGGCCAGCGTAGCAGACGCGGCCAGGTGTCGCCGTTTGCGTAAGACGCAGGGCGCCAGTGGTGGAGACGCGAAAAAGAGCCCGTACGCGATGTACGGACTCTTACGTCGAGCGCGGCCGGGTCTGCGCTGAGCGCGATCGCTACTTGGCGGCCTGCGCCTGTTGCGCCGCGTGCAGGCGAGCCATCAGGCGCGACTTGCGGCGGGCGGCGTTGTTGCGGTGGATGACGCCCTTCGACGAAGCCTTGTCGAGGTTGCTGATCGCCTCGCGGATCGCGGCCTCAGTCGTGTCGCCATCGGGCGTGGCAGTGATGGCGTTGCGAGCCTTCGTCACGTACGTGCGGACGGTGGACTTGACGGTGTTGTTGCGAAGGCGGCGCTTCTCTTCGATACGCATCCGCTTCTTGGCCGACCTGATATTCGGCATAGGTGGCAGATTCCTCCTGTAGGGCGCCTGGCGGCGGCTCAGACGCAGACGACATGGCGCACATGCGCCATACACACGGCGCGCTCTGTATCATGGCTGTGTATCAATGGCTGTTTCTGGCAAGATACCCGACTAGTATACCAAAACAGCGACCCAGACGCAACCGCGAGGAAAGGATGGGTTCCACCACACATCGGAGGTCACGCTCGCTCAGCTTACCTGCGGTCGAACTCGCGCTCTAACGCCGTGAGGCTGAGCTTGACCAGCGTGGGACGTCCGTGGCAGCAGCTTTGATACGCGCTGGCGCCTTCGAGTTGGCGCACCATCTCGCGCTGCTCGTCGGGCGTGAGGGTCTGCCCGGCCTTGATGGCCGCCTTGCAGGCGACGTTCGCCAGCGCATGCTCCTCCCAGGTCTCGCCGTGGCTGGCGGCGTCGGCGTCGGCTCCCGCCAGCGCCACGATCAGCTCACGCAGTGATTGGCCGCGCAGCTTGCCCGCTAGCATCGCCGGAACCGCCCGCGTCAGTATCGCCTCATCGCCAAACGGCTCGATCTCGAAGCCAATTCGGCGCAGGGCATCCAGATGCTCCTCGACGTGCTCGCGCTCGGCGGGCGACAGCTCCAGCGCGGCTGGCTCCAGCAGCAGTTGCGACGCGACCGCTTGCGAGCGCCACTCCGCGATCATCTTCTCCAGCAGAATGCGCTCGTGCGCGGCATGCTGATCCACCATGTACACGCCATCTGGCCCCTCGGCGATGATGTAGGCTTGCGACACCTGTCCCAGCACGCGCAACGCTGGCATGCGCGCGCCCCCGATCACTTCATCCGCCGCCGGAGCGCCGGGAGCCGTGAAGCCATTGATCCGCTCGCCCGCCGCGATGCGTCCCTGGGCTGCCCACAGAGAGGCCGCAGCTGCGGCGCCCGTGGCTGCAGTGGATGCGGTCGACTCGTCTGCTACAGCTTCGGATGGGCGGGCCGCGTCGCCGTTCGCCTCCGACAGTGCGGAGGACGAGGCGCTGTGCGCGTCGACTGGCTCCCACGCCGGGATAGAGAAGACGCGCGGAGAGACTTCGGGCGCGCTCGCGCTCTCGATTACCGCGGCTCGCGCGGCCCGCTGCACGGCAGCGTAGACCTGACGCTCGCGCAAGAACTTGACCTCGGTCTTGGCGGGATGCACGTTCACATCCAGCAGCCAGGGGTCCAGCGTCAGGTTGACGACGGCGATGGGATGGCGTCCAGCCAGCAGCAGAGAATGATACGCCTCCTCGACGGCGTAGCTGAGCGAGCGACTCTGCACCCAGCGGCCATTGACGAAGAACGAGAGGTATTGGCGCGTCGCTTTGTAGCAGGTCGGCTTGCTGACGTAGCCGCCGACACGCGGACGGTCGGGGTCGGGCGGCGCCACGGTTACTACGGTTGCCACATCTCGATCATCGGGTGGCAGCGCCGTCTCGCCAATCGGCGTCATCTGCTCGGCGACACTCAGCCCGTAGACGGCGACCAGCACGTTGAGCAGCTTGCCATCACCACTGGTGTGGAAGACCTCGCGCCCCTCGCTTACCGCTGTGAAGCGCACGCCCGGATACGCCATCGCGTATTGCTCCAGCAGGCGTAGGCTGTGGCCCGTCTCCGTGGCGCGCGTCTTGAGGAATTTGAGCCGCGCGGGCATCGAGCTAAAGAGGCCGCGCACCGTCACGCTCGTTCCGTTCGGCGCGCCCGCGGCGACGACCGGTCCGGCGCGACCTTCCTCGACAGTCAGCTGAGCGCCCACATCGGCGCCACGCGCGCGACTCGCCACGGTGACGCGCGCCACCGCGCTCACGCTGGCCAACGCCTCGCCGCGAAATCCCAGCGTACGGATGCGCTCCAGATCGTCAAGGGTCGCGATTTTGCTGGTAGCGTGGCGAACAAACGCCAGCCCCATCTCATCCGCCGCGATGCCGCGCCCGTCATCCACAACACGAATCAGGTCGAGTCCGCCGCCCTCAAGCTCCACGCGCACGCTTGCCGCGCCAGCGTCGAGCGCATTCTCCACCAGCTCCTTGACCACCGACGCGGGACGCTCAACCACCTCTCCCGCAGCGATCTTCGCGGCGATCTCGGGCGGCAATTGCAGAATTGGCATACGCTGCGGCGCTCCTTCCTGGCGCTGGATGGCTTGGCTGATGTCTATGACTTGACTTATGGCTGCTGGCGATGCTGTCGGCTATGAATGAACGTGAAACACGCTCTCACATCGACCATCCACGCTCATCTCCCCGGTTTCACGCCGCGCGCCGAGACGTATGGGTCGCCCACGACGACGAAGCGCCACGGCCAGTCGGCCGCCTGGGTGATGCCCACGCGTGGCGTCGCGGCGATGGGAAGCGCGTCATCGAGATCAGGCGCCTCGGAGAGCCAGAGGGCGGGTCCGTGCAGGTCAGTTCCGTCGTCGGCGGTTGTCAGCGCGAGCGCCTGGCAGAGTCGGCCCGGCCCGCGCGCGAGATCGCGGTCGGCGACTCGCTCGCCGCGTCGCTGGCGCATCAGGCCGACGCCTACTTCCGGTCGAATCGCGCGGATGAGAACAGCCGCCGCGACGTCTCGTCCCTCTGTGACGACATTCAGGCAATAGTGGATGCCGTAGGAGCGATAGACATAGGCGACGCCCGGCTCGCCAAACATCGACTGGTTGCGCGGAGTCTGGCCGCGATAGGCGTGGGCTGACGGATCTATCGCCGCGACATATGCCTCCGTCTCGACGATCGTCCCGCCTGCCACACCCTCCGCCGTGCGCCGCAGCAGCGTTTTGCCGATCAGATCGCGCGCCACCTCCAGCGTGGGCCGGTCGTAGAAGGCGCGCGGCAGGGGCAGGCTCGCCGAAACCTCGTCTAACGCCACTGCATCCCTCTTCTATGTCAGACTGACCCTTTCGGCAGCGGCCTGCATGACGCGCTGACCCACGACCGCAACGTCATGCGCCTGCTTGCCTCCGCCGCGAGTGAGCCGCGTGTTATACACTGCAACGGGCGCGAGCGGCGCACTGTCGCCCGCGCGACCGTGCGCGTTCGCTGCTACTTCGCTGCTACATGGTACACCAGAGTCTACCAGAATCGACCAGAAGCCTACTCGACAGGAGCCACTATGACGACTGCGCAGACGCTGCCCAAGCGCTCAGAGATACCGACCGAGCTAACCTGGAACCTGAGCGCGATCTATCCCACTGACGTGGCGTGGGAGGCTGAGTTCGCGCGTGTCGCCGCTCAACTGCCCCAGGTCAGAGCCTTCGAGGGACGACTGGGCGAGTCGGCGCAGACCCTGCTCGCCGCCTTCACCGCGCGTGACGCGGTTGGCGAGGCGCTCGGCAAGCTCTTTGTCTACGCGCATATGCGTCTGCATGAAGATACCACCAACAGCGCGGCGCAGGCGCTAGCCGACCGGGTGACAACGCTCGACAGTGAGTTCAGCTCCGCTGTCGCATACATGCGGCCAGAGCTGCTCGCCATTCCACAGGAACGACTCGACAGCTTCGTCGCGAGCGAGCCTGGGCTGGCGGTCTACCGTCATCAACTGGAGGAGATCACCCGCGAGCGCGCCCATGTGCTCTCAGCGGAGATCGAAAGCCTGCTCGCCCAGGCGAGCGAGGTCGGCGCGGCGGCTGAGCGCATCTATGACATGCTCAGCGACGCCGACATGAAGCTGCCGAAGGTTCGTGACGACCAGGGGCAAGAGACACAACTGACACAGGGCAACTATCTGACGCGCTTCCTGGAAAGCCAGAACCGTGACGTGCGGCGCGCGGCCTTCGAGGCGATGCTGGGGACCTACGGCAGCTTTCGCAACACCTTCGCGGCAACCCTCTCGGCGCAGGTCAAGCGCGACATCTTCTTCGCCCGCGCGCACAAGTACGGCTCTTCGCTGGAGGCCGCGCTCGACCCGAACAACATCCCTGTCAGCGTCTACGACAATCTCATCAGCACAGTGGACGCCAATCTACCGCTGCTCCATCGCTACCTGCGCATCCGCAAGCGTGTGATGGCGCTCGACGACCTGCACATGTATGACCTCTACACACCGCTGGCGCGTGAGGTCGAGTACAAAATCCCGTTCGCGCAGGCGCAGGAGCGCGTGGCTGAGGCGTTGGCCCCGCTCGGCGCCGACTACACCGCGCCGCTGACCGAGGGCTTCCGATCGCGCTGGATCGACGTGATGGAGAGTGAGGGCAAGCGCTCGGGCGCGTATAGCTGGGGCAGCTACGGCACACAACCCTATGCGCTGCTCAACTATCAGGACAGCATGGACAGCCTGTTCACGCTCGCCCATGAGATGGGCCATTCCATGCACTCGTACTTCACCTGGCGCACACAGCCCTACCAGTACGGCAGTTACACGCTGTTCGTCGCGGAGGTCGCCTCGACGCTCAATGAGGCGCTGCTGACCCACTACCTGCTGCAAACCGCCGATGACCGCGCGCTGAAGCTCTACGTCGTCAACCATGCGCTGGAGACATTTCGCGGCACGCTCTATCGTCAGACGCTCTTCGCCGAGTTCGAGCGCGAGATCCACGCGAAGGCGGAGGCCGGCGAGGCGCTGACCTCCGAACTGCTCTGCAAGGTGTACAAAGGGCTGAACGACAAGTATTACGGCGCTGAGGTCGCGGTGGACGACCTGATCGAGATCGAGTGGTCGCGCATTCCGCACTTCTATTCGAGTTTCTACGTCTATCAGTACGCCACCGGCATCTCAGCCTCCTCGGCGCTCGCCAGCCAGATCCTGAGCGAGGGCGAGCCTGCCGTGCGGCGCTACAAGCAGTTCCTCTCGTCTGGTTCGTCGGATTACAGCATCAACCTGCTGCGCGACGCCGGTGTGGACCTCGCGACTCCACAGCCCATTCAGGCCGCGCTCGACACCTTCGGTCGCTATCTGGATGAGCTCGAATCGCTGCTCTAGCGCGTGAGAAAGTGGAGGGTTGGCGGCAGCCGCTCCACCGTGTCATACCCTGGACATCAGCGGAAAGCGAGCAAACTTACAGATGCGCACAGGCGTGCGGTATGGTATTCTGGGCGGGACGTTTGATCCGCCGCATCTCGGGCATCTCGCATTGGCCCAGGAGGCGTATGCGCGCCTGGACCTGGACCGCGTGTGGTTCGCACCGGCCGCCGCGCCGCCACACAAGCAGGGTCACACGATCAGCTCCGCGATGGATCGGCGTGCGATGGTAGAGCTGGCGATCGCGGATGATGAGCGCTTCGGCATCGATACCGTCGATCTGGATCGACCCGGTCCGGCGTACACTGTGGAGACGCTGCGACTCCTGCGCGAGCGGTGGGGCGAGTCCGCGTGGATCGGGTTCATCATCGGGTGGGACATGCTTCTGAGCCTGCCCACCTGGCGCGAGCCCGCGAGCGCGCTGGCGCTGCTCGATGCGCTCATCGCCGCGCGCAGGCCGGGCTACTCCGAGCCGGACGACGACGAGGAGGCGGCGCTGGCTGAGCTGGAGCGTCGTCTGCCGGGCGTGCGCGCCCGTCTGGTGATTTTGCCAGGGCCACAACTCGCCATCTCATCATCTGATCTGCGCGAGCGGGTAGCGCGGGATCTTCCGGTGCGTTATCTCACGCCAGACCGTGTTCGTGCGTATATCACTGCGCGTGCGTTGTACGTCCGAACGTGACGCCGAGCGGCGCCCTTGTTGCTGAGAATACGCTTTGTCGTTGTTGAAAGGGGGAGAGCGCATGAAGTTTGCTGATCTCGCCCTGAACGATCGCGTGCGGCTGCGCAAGCCTCATCCGTGCGGCAGCTATGAATGGCGAGTCGTGCGGCTGGGCGCGGATATAGGGCTGAAATGCATCGGCTGTGGACGCCGGGTCCTGTTGTCGCGTAGCGAGGTTGAGAAGCGTATCAAGACCATCGTAAGCCGCGGCGCCGATGATCATCCAACGATTGTGAGTGACGAGAGCTATGGCTGATCTGCGACGCGCTCCTGGGATGCCTGAGTCACACGAGAGCTCCCCCGAGCGCGCTGACTATGTCGAGGGCGCTCGGGCACGAAACGACACAGGCTATCTGCCCGCTGGCGGTCACCCGGTCCCACGCTCAACCAGTGATCAGCATCGAGCGGTGAATCCGAGCGCTCCGGCCGGTTCGCGCGGATTTATGACGCTGCTGCGCAACAAGCTGTTTCTGCGGCTGTGGATGGCGCAGCTGATCTCGCAGACGATCATGAACGCGGCGAACTACGCGATGATCGTGCTCGTGACCAACGAGAGCAACTCGGCGCTGGCGACCAGTGGCGCGATTGTCGCGTTCAGTCTGCCCGCGCTCTTCTTCGGGGCGCCTGCGGGCGTGCTGGTGGATCGATTCGATCGACGGCTGGTGTTGTGGGTGAGCAATGTCCTTCGCGCGCTGGCGACGGTCGTCTTCATCTTTGCTCTGATCTTTGCGTCTGGAACCGTGTGGCCGGTCTACGCGCTCACCTTCTTCATTGCATTGGTCGGGCAGTTCTTCACTCCGGCGGAGGGCGCGGCGATTCCACGGCTCGTCCATCGGCAGGAGCTCATGAACGCGCTGGCGCTCTTCAATATCACCTTCACCCTGGCGCAGGCGGCGGGCCTGATCGTTATCGGGCCAATCGCACTGCTGCTAATGCCGACATTCCGCATTGGCGGTGCGGCGTATGGTGTTACCGTCACACCGGTCATCGGCCTCTTCGTCATCATCACCTTGCTCTACCTCGTCTGCGCGCTGCTGGTGATCGCGATTCCCAAATCTCTGCTGCGCTCCGCCAATGCGGCGGTTGTGTCAGAGAGCGGCGTACGGCGCCGCCACCAGGGCGCCCGTCTGCGCGGCATCTGGTCGGGCATCATGGAGTCATACCGCTTCATCCGCTCAGACGCCGTGCTGCATATCTCGGTCTGGCAGTTGACGCTGGCGGGCGTCATCGTGTCGATCGTCGCGATGATCGCTCCGCGGTTTGTGCAGGTCTTCTTCAACAAGCCAGCCGCGGCCGCGGCTCTGGTGTTCATCCCCGCGGGTGTTGGCCTGGTAATCGGCTCGGCCCTTACCCCGACCATCGCACGGCGGCTGCGCTACGCGCGCACCATCACGGCAGGCGTCATCGCGCTGGCGGGCAGTATTACGTTCCTTGTGATAGGTTATGCGGTCGCTCCGTATATCTTTGGGGAGCAGTGGTGGTCATCATGGGGCTATCTCGGCGTCATGTTCACTCTCACCTTCCTGATTGGCATCGGGCTAGACCTCATCAATGTACCCGCGCAGACCATGGTGCAGGAGCGCTCGCCCGATTGGGTCAAAGGCCGGGTGCTCGCGGTACAAATCATGCTCTTGAATGCCATCATCGTGGTCTTCGTTCCCGCGATTGGCTGGGTCGCTGACTACTTGGGCCTTTCCGCTGCGCTGCTCGTCGTAGCGGGCGCAGTTGGGATAGCTGGCCTGCTCAGTGTCTATTTGGGAGCGCGCACAGGCGCGGGCGGCGCTGAGCTCGGCAATGGACGGCGCAACACGCCGGAGGGCAATGCATGAGGCGCCCCGTACGATACCTGGCTCGTGAACCAGAGCGCATCCTGGTGACCGCGCTCTGCCCGATAGGCGACACACTCTTTCTCACACCTGCGCTGGCTCGTCTTCGCGCCCGCTTTCCGCATGCGCGCATCCGCGCGCTCGTGACCGCCGCGAACGAGGGCATCCTGACAGATAACCCCGATGTTGATGAGCGTGTAGTGTTTCCAGAGCGGGGCGAGGAGCCGGAGGCGGCGCGGTTTGCGCGCAGTGTGCGCCGACTTAGCCAGGAGCAGGCCGACCTGATCGTCAACTTCTCGGCGGCGGGCTCGATCGTCGTAGCGCTGGCAGGGCTGCGCGGGCCGCGACTTGGCCTGGATATGCCGCCGCTCTGGGGGCTCGTGGGCGCTCGCGCCACGACCTATCGCCGCCGCCACGCGATTGACCACTACCTGAAGGTCATCGAGCCGGTCGCCGCGGCGCCGAAGACGCCCGAGGCGCGCACGCCACGCTTCTACCTCACTGGCGAGAGCCGTCGCGCCGCGCGCGAATTGCTGGTGGTGGATGGTGTGAAGCCGGGCGATGTCATCGTGACCATGCATGTCGGCGGTGATGGCTTCGATGGCCGCAAGCGCTGGGCGCCAGAACGGTTCGCGCGGGTCGCCAATTACCTCGTTGAGCGATTCGACGCGCATATCGTTCTGGTCGGCGGCAAAGCGGATCTTCCCATGACGAACGCGGCTGCGGCCCTCATCCACCGCAATGTGCGCTCGCTGGTCGGCAAGACGTCGCTCAAGGTCACGGGCGCGCTGATCGAGGCGTCCGCGCTCTTCATCGGCAACGACTCCAGTCCGCTGCACATCGCGGCAGCGGTCGGCGTCCCCTCGGTCGGGGTCTTTGGCCCGTCTGACTGGACGGAGTTCCATCCCGTCGGGCGTCCAGGCTATCGCAGCCAGATCCTGCACTCGAATCTTCCTTGCGCGCCATGTTTCCGCTTCGTGGGCAATGCGCCGCTGTGGCAGGTCAACACCTGCTACTCCTACGCCTGCCTCAAAACGATTGACACGCGGCGGGTGATGGAGGCGGCAGTCGAGCTACTGCAAAGCGCGGTCAGCGCCGATATGCGCGAGCCAGCCGCTACGCCAGAAGCGCGCTGATCTAACAGGCCGCGTCACTACCATCGCCACACAATACGCATGTGGCAGGAGGATACATGGGAGCGCGCGTCACCGAGCGCAACAGGAGGCGTCGCCAGACGTTCGTTGGACTGCTCGCGCTTGGAGTCTGCGCACTGCTCGCGGGCTGCGCCGCTGGGTCGCCGAGTGTGGCGCAGACGACGCCAGTCGCTACGGTTACGATCGCTCCCCCCGCGACGCCCACCCCCGGTGGTCCGCCCACGCCAACGATTACCCCGCTGCCTGGTTCGGCCAATCTCGCGGGCGCGACGGACATCTGCACGTCGCCGATCACCGTCTCGACGTCGCTGCCACCAGAGATCCCTCCCTACAATGGCCAGCTGCGACTGGCGCAGACCAGCGGTGGTGACGCGGAGTTCGGCTATTGCTCGACCGACAGCGTCGCCGCCATCACGTCGTTCTATGCCACGCAGCTTCCGGGCAAAGGCTGGCAGAACATCCAAACCTTCGTCAACAACGCCACCCGTAACATCATCGCGACACGCGGCGGCGAGAATCTGACGATCACCGTATCGCCCGATGTCGTGCGGACTGGGTCCGCCGATCTGCTCATCATCGTTACGGGGCAGGGCTAGCGTCCGCGCCTGGCGTCACCGTGTCCACCGACTCACCCCGCGCGTTCGGCAGACTGGTATCCTGGCGGGCAGGCGTTGGGGCCAGCAGCGCCACCAGCAGCAGACCCATCACGATGTAGCCAGCGCCCTGGGCATTGAGCAGAGGGATGACGCCCAGGCGCGGACCGAGCCAGCCCGCAAGTGTCACGCCGACGCCGAGGAAAAGCGCCGAACACGCGCCGAGCGCCCCGAAGACGCGACCAAGGTAGCGCTCGGGCGACACCTGCTGAATTAGCGATTGCAGGCCGCTGATGAGGGCCACCCCGGGCGCGCCGACGATGACGAACAGCGCGAGCAGGTAGCCGATCAGCGAGAGCCGCGAGGCCCATGGCGCGCCCGCAAGCAGTGGAGCTAGCAGCGGGAAGTAGTTGGGCGCGTTGAAGATGGCCAGGTCAATGGCGCCAAAGAGGGTCGCGCTGATGAAGAGTGACCAGCGCGACGTGAGCCGACCGCCGATCAGCGCCACCAGGCCGCCGCCGAGTAGACCGCCGACCGCTTGCGCGCTCATTGTGCCGCCATAGGCTCGGGCGTCGCCGTGGGCGTTGACCGTCATGAAGACGACGAAGAGCGTGCCCATGATCCCCTCGCCAATCGATGTGACGCTGAAGACGAGGAAGATCAACGCCAGCGTGCGTTGATGAAAGATGATGGTCAGCCCATCGCGCCAATCGCGCGCCGCGTGAGCCAGCGCGGCCCAGAGCGTGCGCTCGACCTCGGCTGCCCGCTCCGTGACTGGCTCCCCAACAGGCGCCTCGCTCGGCTGCGCCTGGCGTGGCGAGCGAATCAGCGTGAAGAGCAGCGCCGCGATCAGGAATGAGGCGGCGTCCGCGAGTGTCACACCGGTGAGACCGTAGGCGATCGCGATGACGCCACCGAGCGCCGGGCCGCAGAGCCGAGCGACGTTGCTCGCCACGGAGATCAACCCGTTCGCCGAGACAAGCCGCTCCGGTGTGACGAGCGCGGGCAACAGCGCGCTCTCGGTCGGG
>DASQSS010000170.1:0-3975 GCA_035642255.1 Ktedonobacterales bacterium
CACACGGTACTTATGCTCAAAGAGGTTGCCATCGATCTCCAGGTCGTCTGGGCCTGGAACGTCAATCGTGTAGTGATCGCCGAGCAGATTGATGAAGTGTTTGCGCACTTCGGTCTCGGCCTGCCCTGGCCGCTCGATGGCATAGGTTGGCGTCAACGCGATGAGATGACGCTTGACCGTAGCTACCTCCTGCCCGCTCATGTCACGGATGACCAGCGTGTTGTGCAGGCTCAGCACCTTGCCGTCCACCTCATAGACGGGGCGCCCACTCTCGTCGGTGATCTGTGAATCTTCGCCCAGGTGAAAGAACTTCTCGCGGATGACGTAGCGCATGGTGTGTATCCTCCTGTCTGCACATACGCGCGATGTCGGCGTTGGGTTGAGGGCTGCCCTCGCAACGTGAGCATATGGTATACAATGCATCTGCACAGGATGGGCTTCTGTGCGCGTCTCCGGTTGTGGCATTGGGTTAGAGGTAGTAGGCGTAGAATCCCCGCGCGCTGAGTCAACTGACCCGCTGTGTGAAAGGAACCAGACATGGCAGACATCACGCACCTGGTAGACAAAGCTTTCGAGAGCAAGGACTTCAGTGAGCTGGCGAGCGCCCCGGTGGACGCGCTGGAAGGCGTCTCCAAGGGTGATGCGGAGCTGCTGCAAAAGGCGTTCGGCATCAAGACCGTGCGGGACCTGGGCACGAACAAATACTTCCTGCGCGCCCAGGCCATCGCCGCGCTGGAGAAGACCGGCGCCGCTCCAGTCGCCGCTCCGGTCGCCGCAACAGCCAAGGCGGAGTAGCCGCATCCCACCGCGATCAGTTTGACCTGTTGTCGTCGGGGCCTGAATGTGATTAGCTTCACGTTCAGGCCCCGCTTATTTTGAGACTACGTTGAGACTATACTACGTCGAGGCGCCACGCGGGCGAGGAAAGGCCGCGAACGCGCTGGCATGACTGATGCGTCCTGGCAGGCTCTGAAACACGGCGATTGGAGGTCGAGTGACGCAGGTGTCCTGTGTCGAGATTGATCGAACGCTTGAGTAAAGGAGAATAGATCGTGGCCAATGAAATCAGGGTGCGCGCCCAGGTCCGCGAAGCGATGGGCAGACATGCGCGCCAGCTACGGTCCCAGGGTCTGACCCCAGGCAATATCAGCGGCGGGGGTAAACCCTCGATCGCCATCCAGTTAGATCAGAACGACCTGCGCAACATCATCAAGGCGGCAGGCGCGCCGATTCTGCGCATTACCATCGAGCCGGACGGCAAAACCGATACCGCGCTGCTCGCGAGAGTCGAGCGTGACCCCGTGAGCACGGCTATTCTGCATGTGGACTTCCGTCGCGTCGTGCTCTCGCAGCCGATCAAGGCGCGCGTACCTTTGCATACTGAAGGCGACTCGCCCGCCGTCAAGCTGTATAATGGTGTCCTGCTGCACCTGATCGAGTCTATTGACGTCGAGGCGCTGCCACGCAACCTGCCCGATGCCCTGACAATTGACATCAGCGGCTTGACCGAGCTCAATTCGACGCTAACGGCGAAAGATATCAAGACGCCCGCGAACGTGCAGGTGCTCATCTCACCGGATGAGCCTGTGATCACGATCAAGGCGCCGCGTATCGAGACTGCGGAGGAAGTGGCGACCGAGGCTGGCGAGCAGCAGCCGCTTACACCGGAAGAGGCGGCCGAGGCGACGACTCACGCCGAGGAGGTTCCCGAGGCCGAGTAGCATCGTCCGCATATACGCCAGCCTTCCGCAGGGTGCTGATTCGTTCCGTTTCTGGCGCGGCGTGACATACGCTGCTGCGGAAGGCTGGTGTGATGTATCCAGGGGTTGTGATGGCTCTGAGCGTCGTGGGCGCGCTCATCCTGGGCGTGTTGGCTGGCGAACTGGTGAACGCGCTGGCTGACCGCATTGTCGGGGTTGATGAACCGATCTGGAGCGCCAGCCAATGCCGCAAGTGTCTCACCCCGCTGCCGCCGCCTGCGCCGCTCGCCCTGCGTGAGCTAGCCAGGCGGCGTATCTGCGGCGCGTGCGGCCAGCGGACGTCGCTACGTCGTCCGCTGACGCAACTGGCGCTGACGCTGCTCGCTCCGGGGCTGCTCTGGCGCGCCTACTCCACGCCAGCCCCGGGAAATCTACCCGCGTGGGCGCTCTTCGGCATGGCGCTGGCCGCGACGGTCGCGCTGACCTTCATCTTCGTCGTCGATCTGGAGCATCGCCTGATCTACGACATCTCCATCTTTCCCCTGCTCGTCGCCCTGCTGGCGCTCACGGCGATCTTCGACCGCAAACACCTGCTGACGCTGGTCTTCGCGGGCGTGTTCTGTGGCCTGCTGTTTCTGATGTTCTATGGGCTGGGCTGGCTGCTCTACCGGCAGGAGGCGCTGGGCTTTGGCGATGTGAAGCTGGCGCTGCTCGTCGGCGTCGCCGTGGGCTGGCCGGGACTGATCACAGCGCTCTTCGTCACGATGGTCAGCTCCGCCATCATCAGCCTGCTGCTGCTCGCCAGCGGCTCCGCCGAGCGCCGCACGTTCATCCCCTTTGGCGTCTTCATGGCTGGCGCCGCGGTCTTCGCGCTGCTGTCCGCTCCGCTGCCGTGGTAGGGCGCCACCCGCGGGACATTCTCGCTCCACACCGCGTCGCGGCGCCCCTGGCCCCGTCAACTTGCGGTACCTAATGCGATGAAAAGATGTATCGCGTCGTGTGATATTCCTTGCGCCAGGTTGCGGGGGCGCGGTATTATTTGTCCAGACAGTTAATTACCAGTCTTCCTCGCCTGACAACGTTGTCGTGGCCGAGGCTCGCGCACCGCAATCGCGCGTTGGCCACGAGCGCTCCGCTCCGTCAGAGCATTCGCCCACTCTCATCTGCGCAGAGAGGGCATCCACGCTCTGCCGCCGCTGTGTATTCACGTTGACGTTGAGACATACCCAATCATGGGACGCGTTTGCGCGCCCTGATGGGGAGACAAAGGAGACGGTCCTATGGCGCGCAAACCTGCTCCGCCAGGCTGTGATCGTCGCCAGCAGATCCTCGATGCGGCGCTTGCCCTCTTCGCGGAGCAAGGACTGGAGGGCGCGACGTCGAAAGACATCGCTGAGCGAGCTGAGGTCACGCATGGCCTCATCTACTTCTACTTCAAGTCAAAGGAAGAGCTCTTCAAGGCGACATTCGAGTATGCGCTGGAACGTGCGCTGGCGCAGCTCGATCTTGCGAGCATTGCGGGGAGTGACGACCCACCCGAGCAGACGCTCAACCGCCTGTTGGAGCGTCTGCTGGAGACATTTACCTCACCGCTGATGCTGAGCATGAATCGGTTGATGATGCACACGATGGCGCACAAAGACTGGCGCACCGGCCCGTTGCATGAGTGCAAGCTGCGGTTGAATTCCACCATCGATCTGGTGGTCCGCGAGATACGCGGATATCTCGATCAGCAGGTGGCGCTGGGTCGCCTGCGTCCGGTCAACACGGAGATTGTCGCGAGGTTTCTCGTCGGTGGCGTCGTCTCAAGTGTGCGCTGGGCGCAGGCCGACGGGCGATTCGCAAGCGCGGCGCAAGACACGGCGCAAGTCATCGCGGATACCATCATCCGCGGACTGCTTCCCGCGTCAACGGTGACGCCGCCAACAAAGCCGCCAACGCGCAAGGTTCCTTCCGCTGTGGGAGCGTCCGCGGGCGCCGACGACTAGCGTGTCCTGTCAGGATGCGCGCGTGACGCGACGCCAGCCGCTCCACTGGCCGACGACGCGCCCGCAGCCTATTCGTTCCATCTCATTACTGCTGTTTATTGCGCGGTTCGCCGCATGACAAACGTCTACCCGTCCACGAAAGGACCACATACCGTGCAAGCCAATCCGCCCACGAACGGGGCGTCCATGACCCTGCAAGAGCGACCACGGCTCCAGGGCGCGGCGCTGCCAGCGTGCTTGCGGCGCTCATGATTACCCTGTTGCTCTCCGCGCTTGACCAGACCATC